>CACZOT010000254.1 GCA_902782795.1 uncultured Eubacteriales bacterium
CGGAGACGACGACGGGCGTATACTCATAAGTGCCGCCGATGGCCGTGTACACGGACGCGATGCCCTCCTGCGCGGCGAGCGCCTTGGATTGCGCGTCGGAGGCGGCGTCCGCGGCGTCGGAGGCGAGGTCGGCAAAGAGACCGAGGACCATGCCGTCCGCGAGGCTCTGGGCGTCGGCGACGGCCCCGGATGTGCCCTCGAGGGATTCGGCCAGGGCGGTCAGAGAAGCCGCAAGGGCGGTGTTCTCGTCGGCCAGATCGCCGATAGCGGTCTGGATATCGCCAAGCTGGGCCTCGGCGTCCGTGGTCTTCTCCGCTGCGGAACCCGCGGCTGCGAGAAGGGCGTCGATGAGCTCTTCGCCGGTGGTCTCTCCGGAAGCGAGGGCCGTCTGCAGAGCCTGCATGGACTCGAGCGCGGCCGCGGTAGCGGTGACGGCCGAGGTGGCGGCGGTCTGCGCGGCTGTGGCCTTCTTCACCGCCTGCGGGGCGGTCTTGAGGGCGGCCTTGTCGAGCGCTTCGCGCGTGGCGGTCTTCTCGCGCGCCTCGATGAGCTTCTGGCCCAGCGCGCCGGTGTTCGTCTCCAGACCCGAGCCGATCACGCCGGCGACGCACAGCACCACCGCCAGCACGGCCGCGAGGATTCCCAGGATCTTGTTGCCTTTCATTTTGCTTCCGCTCCTTCCTTCGCGCCGCGGATCATGCCGATATCTCCGCCGGTCGCCAGGACCATGATGTTGCCTTCGTTGAGCTCGCTCTCCTCGAGCACGCCCGTCTCGCGGCCGTGGTAGAGGACCACGGCGCGATCACAGAGGCGGATGATCTCCTGCGCCTCGCTGGAGAGGATGACGATGCCCACGCCGTTTTCCGCAAGGCGCAGGATGATATCGTAGATCTCCTCCTTGGCGCCAACGTCCACGCCCTGGGTAGGGTTGTCGAAGATGAGTACCTTCGGCGCGGCGGAGAGCCATTTGGCCAGGACGACCTTTTGCTGGTTGCCGCCGGAGAGGCTGGTGATGAGATCGTCCATGGAGCCCATCTTAATGGAGAGATCGCGCCGGTTCTTTTCCATATCGGCCCTTTCGCGCTTGTGGTCGATGAGGCCGAAGCGGCTGATCTTTCCATAGGTGACGATGGAGCCGTTGTGGAGGATGGACATATCGCGGATGATGCCGTTCTCCTTGCGGTTGCGCGGCACGTAGCCGATGCCCGCGCGGTACGCGGCGCTGGTGGAGCGCATGTTCACCTGTTTTCCGCCCACGAAGATCTTGCCCTCGTAGCCGGGCGTGCAGCCGAACACAGCTCGGAAGAGCTCGCTGCGGCCGTCGCCGAGCAGGCCCGTGAAGCCGAGGATCTCGCCCGCGCGCAGGGTGAAGGAGATATCCCGGAACTCACGCTCGTAGCCCAATCGCTCGACGCGGAGGATCTCCTCGCCGATGCGCATCTCGCGACGGAGCTTTTCCGTGCGCACGTCGTGGCCGACCATGAGGCGCGCGAGATCCAGCTCCGTAACGCCCTGCACGCTTCCCTGCCCCACGACCTCGCCGTCGCGCAGCACGGTGTAGCTGTCGCACACGGAGAGGACCTCCTTGAGCTTGTGGGAGATGAACACGAGGGACACGCCCTGCGCCTTGAGCGTGCGCATAAGGCGGAAGACGCGCTCGATCTCCACCTCGGTCAGGGAGGTGGTGGGTTCGTCCATGATGATGACCGTGGCCTTCATCAAGAGCGCCCGGGCGATCTCGATGGTCTGCTTATAGGAAGCGTCCAGCTCTCCGAGCATGGTGCGCGGATCGATATGGATCTCCATGCGCGAGAGGACCTCCTGCGCGCCGGCGATCATGCCCTTGTGGTCGATGAAGGCGCCCTTGCGCATCTCGCGGCCCAGGTAGAGGTTCTCGTAGACGGGCAGATCGTTGACGAGATTGAGCTCCTGATGGATGAACGCGATGCCCGCGTCGATGGATTCCGCGGGCACGTGGAAGCGTCTCGTGGTCCCGCCCAGGACGATCTCGCCCTTGTCCGGCTGGAGAACGCCGCCGAGGATGTTCATGAGCGTGGTCTTGCCCGCGCCGTTTTCGCCGATCAGGGCGCGTATCTCCCCATCAGCGACGGCGAAATCCACGCCCTTGAGAACGCGGTTGGCATCGAAGCTTTTCTCGATGCCCCGCATTTCCAATGCCATGTACCCATACCTCCTGTCCGATCGCGCGGCTTCGTACGGCCGCTTTCAGGCACCGCGGGCGCGCGCGCCCGTCGTGTCCGAAAGCCGTCCGCTTACGGGAAAGGGGCCATGACGGCGCAGCCGCCATGGCCCGGGGTTCCGCGAAGGAATTAGTAGGGAGTGTTCTCGTCGAGGAAATCGGCGACGTTCTCGCGGTCCACGATGGTGGTGGGATCGACGATCAGGTGCTCGATCTCTTCGCCCTGGAGGACCTTCACGAGGTTCTCAACGCACTTGGTGATCATGTTCGGGGAGTAGGTCGCGGAGGAGACCCAGATATCCGCGTAGTCTTCCTCGAGCATCATGTTGAAGTACTCCTGGCATCCGCCGCCGCCGGTGATGGCCTTGATGTCGGTGCGGCCGGCTTCCTTGATGGCCTGGAGGGCGCCGATGGAGGTCTCGTCGTCAAGGGAGAAGACGGCGTCGATCTCGGGGTTGGCAGTCAGCACGTCGGTCATGACGTCCAGATCGTTGGCGCGGGAGAACTCGATGGCGGCTTCGCCGATGACCTCGATGTCGTTGTCGAGCTCAGCGAGCTTGTCGTAGAAGCCGGCGCAGCGGTCGTCATTGACGTTGCCAGCCGCGGGCTTGTTGAGCACGAACACCTTGCCGGCGCCGCCGAGCTTCTCGGAGATGTACTCAGCGCCGCGCTCGCCCATGCCGTAGTTGTCGCCGGTAAGGACGTAGAGGTTCTCGTGGTCCTTGTACTCATCGGAGACTTCGATCATCATATCGAAGTTGTAGATGACGACGCCCGCGTCCAGGGCAGCCTCGGCGGCGGAAGCGACGCCGGAGAACTGCGGCCAGACCACGATGCCGTCCACGCCCAGGCCGACCAGCTGCTCGATGCCGCTGGCCATCTCCTCGGCGTTGGCCGCGGTGATGTAGGTGTACTTCACGCCGCTCTCTTCAGCGGCCTTCTCGGCATAGTAGGCGACGCCGCCGACCCAGCCGTGGGTGGTGTCGGGAGCGAGGATGCCGATGGAGATCTCGTCGTCGTCCGCGGAAGCGACCGCGAACATGCCCAGAGCCATCATCAGCGCCAGAGCAAGAGCAAGGATCTTTTTCATGGGATACTGCCTCCTCATATTCTGTGCCGGGGCGGCCCGCCCCGACCCAATATATAGTATACCATGTCTTCTCCTCCATTGCAATCCGCCGGGGCATGCATTTTTTCGTCAAAACCGGTCTCTTTCGCGCAAAACGCCGCCCTGGATGCGAAGAAAATGTGCACATCCGGTAAAGGGGAGGTCAATTTTCGCTTCCGCGGGCCCATCTCCCCGCCGATTGCTTGCATGGAGAGAAAAAATACTGTATACTATGCGATGTAAGGGGGCAGGAGCGCTTTGCCGTTCCGTTTCCCCTATGACCACGGAGGTACGCATTATGGATTGCAAATTCAGAACGGAACTGGGCACGGTCACTGTGAACGAAGATGTGCTGCTCAAGGTGGCCGGGTATTCGGCGCTGGAATGCTACGGCATCGTCGGCATGGCGGCGAAGCGCTCCACTGACGGCATCGTCCAGATGCTCGGGCGGGAGAACCTTGGCCGCGGCGTGCGCATCCGCGCGACGGACGAATCCGTGGACGTGGATCTGTTCATCGTCGTGGAGTACGGCATTTCCATCAGCGCCGTGGCGGCCACGATCATCGACACCGTCAAGTACAAGATTGAGCACCTGACCGGCATCAAGGTCAACCACGTCAGCGTTTCGATCGAAGACATTCGCGTCTGACGAAGCTGTTTGGAGGTAAGAGAGTGCCTATTACATCGATCGACGGCATGATGCTGAAGGATATGTTCCTCTCCGGCGCTGCCATTCTGGAAAACAGCCGCGAGAGCGTGGATTCCCTCAACGTCTTCCCCGTCCCGGACGGCGACACCGGCACCAACATGTCGCATACCATGTCCTCCGCCGTGAAGGATCTCTCCGGCAGGACGTTCCCCACCGTCAGCGAAGTCGCCGCCGCGGCCGCCCGCGGAGCGCTCAAGGGCGCGCGCGGCAACAGCGGCGTCATCCTCAGCCAGATCCTGCGCGGGTTCTCCAAGGCCCTGGACGGCCATGAGGAGCTCGACGCCAAGACCTTCGCCCAGGCCCTGCGCATGGGTTCCGACACGGCTTACAAGGCCGTCATGAAGCCCAAGGAGGGCACCATCCTCACCGTGGCCCGCGTCATCGCGGAGGAGATCGAGGTCGAGGCCGCCAAGTGCGACGACATGCTCGAGCTCATGCGCCTGGTGGTGGAACGGGGCGACGCCATCCTCAAAAAGACCCCGGAGATGCTGCCCGTCCTCAAGCAGGCCGGCGTCGTGGATTCCGGCGGAAAGGGCCTGATGGTCATCTACACGGGCTTCCTGGCCGCGCTGCGCGGAGAGCCGGTGGACGTCGTCCAGGCCGAGGCCGAGCAGGGCGCCCTGCCCGGCGAGTTCGTGGACGACCACGAGAGCCTGGAGAACATCGAGTTCGCCTACTGCACGGAGTTCATCGTCTCCCACCCCAAGCCGGAGATGAAGGACAGCGACGTGGCGAACCTGCGCAAGCGCCTCATGCGCATCGGCGACTGCGTGCTCGTCATCGGCGATCTGGAAGTCGTCAAGGTACACGTGCACACCAACGATCCCGGCAAGGCCCTGCAGATGGCTCTGGAACTGGGCGAGCTTGATTCCATCAAGATCGAGAACATGCTCGAGGAATACCGCGAGCGCATGGCCAAGCGCGAGGCTGAAGAAGCCGCGAAGAAAGCCGAGCTGAAGGATCACGGTTTCGTGGCCGTGGCCTTGGGCGAGGGCTTCTCCCGCATCTTCAACGATATCCAGATCGACAAGATCGTGGACGGCGGCCAGACCATGAACCCCTCCATCGAGGACCTTTTCGAGGCCATCGAGGCCACCCAGGCCAAGGAGGTCTACGTCCTGCCCAACAACACGAACATCATCCTCGCGGCGCAGCAGGCGGCCGAGCTCACGGAGAAGACCGTGCACGTGCTGCCCACCAAGTCCGTGCCCATGGGCATCGCCGCGGCGCTGGCGTTCGATCCCTCCCTCTCCGGCGAGGAAAACGAGGCCAATATGATGGCCGCGGCCGAGATGGTGCACACCATCTCCGTCACCTACGCCGTGCGCGATACCGTCTTCGACGGCCGCGAGATCCACGAGGGCGATATCATGGGCCTGGTGGACAACAAGATCACTCTGCTCGGCCACGACGTCGCCGCCGTCTCCCTGGACGTGCTGGACGGCCTCGTCACCGAGGACACCTCCATGATCTCCGTCTACTACGGCAGCGAGGTGGACGCGCAGTCCGCCCAGAAGCTGGGAGACGCCATCTCGGCGAAATACGACATGTGCGATGTGGAAGTCGTCGAGGGCGGCCAGCCGCTCTATTACTACCTCATCGCCGTGGAATGACCTATGCAGGATATCCCCCTTTCCCAGGTGCGGGGCATCGGCCCCGCCCGGCAAAAGGCTTTGGCAGGCGCGGGCATCACAACGGTGCGCGCGCTTGTCGCATATCTGCCCAGAGATTATATCGACCTGAGCGAGCCCCGCGAGATCTGGACCCTCCAGGCGGGCGAGGTGGCCGCGGTCCATTGCCGCATCGCCGGGCCGGTGCGCGAGCGCCGCGCCGGGCGTCTGGTCATCATGCAGGCTTCCGTCGCGGACGACAGCGGCTCCATCCAGGCCGTCTGGTTCAACCAGCCCTGGCTGAAAAAGCAGCTGACCGAGGGCCGCGAGCTCCTGCTCTACGGGCCCGTCGCCCAGAAGGGCCGCGCGGTGCAGCTGCAAAGCCCTACCTTTGAATCTCCCGACGAGCCGCTCCGGCCTGTTTATCGCGCCATCGGCGGCATCCCGCCCAAGGCCCTGGCCCAATGCATCCGGGCAGCGCTGGGCATGTCCGAGGGCCAGTGGCCGGACGAGCTCCCCGAGAGCCTGCGCCGCCGCTTCGGCCTGTGCGAGCGGAATTTCGCCATGCGCCAGGCCCACATGCCCGAGAGCCGCGAGGCCCTGGAAAGCGCCCGCCGCCGCCTCGCCTTCGAGGAGCTGCTCCTCTTCCAGACGGGGCTCATGCTCCTGCGCAGCGGCGTGAAAAAAGGCGTATCCATCCCCTGCGGGCCGGATGACGCCGCCTTCTTCTGGAAGAGCCTGCCCTTTTCCCCCACAAGCGCCCAGGAGCGCGCCCTCGGCGAGATCCTGCGCGACTTGGCATCCCCTTCTCCGATGGCGCGGCTCGTGCAGGGAGACGTGGGCTGCGGCAAGACCGCCATCGCTTTCGGGGCGATGTACGCCGCGGCCAAAAACGGCTGGCAGGCGACCCTCATGGCCCCGACGGAGATCCTCGCCGAACAGCACTTCGAAAGCGCCAAGGCGCTGCTGGAACCCCTCGGCGTGCGCTGCGGGCTGCTCAAGGGCGGCATGGGTGCGAAGGCCCGGCGCGAGGCCAAGGAGGCCATCGCCTCGGGCGAGTGGCAGGCGATCGTCGGCACCCACGCGCTCATTTCCGCCGATATCGAGTACAAGAACCTCGGCCTGGCCATCACCGACGAGCAGCACCGCTTCGGCGTGCGCCAGCGCACCACCCTTCAAGAGAAGGGCGCGGCCCCGAACGTGCTCGTCATGAGCGCCACGCCCATCCCCCGCACGCTCTCGCTCATCCTCTACGGAGATCTGGATATCACCGTGGTGGACGAGCTCCCGCCCGGGCGCACGCCGGTGAAGACGCGCGTCGTTCCGGAGGCGAAGCGCGAGGCCATGTACGGTTTCCTCCTGGACGAGATCGCCCGGGGGCGGCAGGTCTACATCGTCTGCCCGCTGGTGGACGCTTCCGAGGCCGTGGACGCCCGCAGCGCCGAGGAAGTCTATGAGGACCTCGCCAAGGGGCCGCTCAAAAGCGTCCGCCTCGGTCTCGCTCACGGCAAGATGAAGGCCGCGGACAAGGACCGGGTCCTCGCCGATTTCCGCGATGGGAAGATCGACGTGCTCGTGGCCACCACGGTCATCGAGGTGGGTGTGAACGTGCCCAACGCCAGCGTCATGGTCATCGAAAACGCCGACCGCTACGGCCTGAGCCAGCTCCACCAGCTGCGCGGGCGCGTGGGGCGCGGCAGCGCCGTGAGCTGGTGCTTTTTCCTGGCCGAGCCCAACGAGCGCCTCAAGACCCTCGTGGAGACCAACGACGGCTTCCGTGTCGCCGAGCGCGATCTGGAGCTGCGCGGCCCGGGAGAGATCCTCGGCACGCGGCAATCCGGCGCGGTGGGCCCCGGCCCTGGCGCCCTGCTGGGCGACACCGCCATGCTCAAGACCACCCATGAGCTGGCCCGCGAATACGCGCGCGATCCCCAGCAGAGCGAGGCGGCGGCGGTCATCGCCCTCGCCCGCGCCGCGCTGGACGAACGCCTCAGCCACGTCGCCATGAACTGACCAAAAGGAGGTTTTCGCCATGTTCACCATTTACGGAAGCGTCATGTGCCCGGACTGCCGGGACTGCAAAGCCAGCTTTGACTTGAGCGGCGTTCCCTACACCTTCGTCGATATCAACCTGCGCCTCCACGATCTGGCCGATTTCCTCGCCCTGCGCGACCGCTTGCCCGTCTTCGACCACTGCAAGGAGATCGGCGATATCGGCCTGCCTGCCCTCGTGCGCGAGGACGGCAGCGTCTTCCTGGATTGGGAGGGCTATCTGCGCGAGCAGGGCCTGCCCGTCGTACACGCCGACGAGCCCGGCCAGGCCTGCAGCCTGGACCGCAGGGGCTGCTGACGGCCATGGTGCGGCCCATCGTTCGGGACCCCTTCTTTCTCGCCCAACCTTCCGAGCCCGCGGCGTCGGCGGATCTTCCCGTGGCGGTCGATCTGATCGACACCCTGCGCGCCCACGCGGACGGCTGCGTCGGCCTGGCGGCGAACATGATCGGCGTGCGCAAGCGCGTCATCGCCGTGCTGCTCGGGCCCGTGCCCGTCGCCATGCTCAATCCGCGCATCCTGCGCCGCAGCGATCCCTATGAGGCCGAGGAGGGCTGCCTTTCCCTGGACGGCGCGCGCAAGGCCCGGCGCTGGCGGCGCATCACCCTCCAGTACACCGATTTGAACCTGCGCGGCCATACGGCCTCCTTCGAGGGCTTCGCGGCGCAGATCATCC
>CACZOT010000255.1 GCA_902782795.1 uncultured Eubacteriales bacterium
CGAGGAGATTGCACAGACCGACGCTTTTGCCGATACGCTCAATATCGACGACCCCGTTCGTATGTATCTTAAAGAAATCGGAAAGGTAAACCTCCTTTCCTCCGAGGAAGAAATAGACTACGCCATCAAGATGTCGGACGCTAACGCCGCTACCGCCGAGAAGGAGGAGCGCGCCGCCGCCAAGGAGGCCGAAAAGCAGGCCAAACTCGCCGAGCGCGAAGCCGCCAAGAAGGCCGCCGCCACCAAGAAGACCATGGAGAGGGCAGTCACCAGCGCCACCTCCTCTCTCAGCCGCTCCATGACCACGAACATCGTCAATACCCTCACCGGCGGCAAGACCACCAGCGCCGGCACCATGGCCAAGCGCGCCGCCACCAACGCCCTCTCCTCGCTGATGCGCTCGGGCACTTCCTCCATCGTGCGCGGGCTGTTCGGGAACAAGAAGCGATAAGGGCGCTCCTGGCAGGGGCTCCGCCCCTGCACCCCGCCAGGGGGAATGATTCCCCCTGGACCCCTCAATTGGGGGAATCATTAGAACCAGGCTCCGGTATCCCTCCGCAGGGGTACCGGAGCCCATTTCTTTTCGAAAGAACCACTTTGCTTGTTTTTGCAAAAAGCCCCCCAATATGGGATTCTTAAGGGTCCTTGGACCCTTAAGCGGGGCGCGGGGCAGAGCCCCGCCGTAGCCCAACAGACAGCGCCCCCGCGCTCAGCGCGGAAGGGAGGGCTCCTTGGCGGGCGCGCGGCCGAGGGTGGTGTTGTCTCTGGCGGGATCCGTCAACTCCGGCACTGGGCCCGGCGCGACCTCGAAACGGTAATCGCGGCCCTTGGCGGCGATTTCCCTCTCGATGACCACATGGCTGGGCACGGCCTTCACGTCGTGGTTGACGGTCTCCTGATAGGCGAAGAAATCTGCGCGCGGGTCCATCCGTTCCACATCCACGTATCTCTCGCGCAGGGCGGTGTTGCGCACGGAGGACGCGAGCACGCCGCGCACGTAATCGATATTGCTCGTAAGGGCCAGCGGCGCGGGGAATTCGCCGTCGCCCGCCACAGCCTGCCAGGAGGTGTTCTCGACGCGCTCGAGCAGCCGCGCGGCGGCGTGCAGGTGGCTGATCTCCTGCTCCAGGAGCATCTGCCAGAGCTTGCGGATGCGCGGGTCCGTCTCCGTCTCGAAGCAGGACCAGTAGAGGTAGCACTCCGTGAACTCGTGGCCGACGAGACACTCCAGCCAGGTCTGGCCCGGGTCGATGAGGGAGCCGTAGTGGGAGACGTGCTGCTCCTCAATCATGCCGATCTCCTGGTAGAGGGGACCGCCCATCTCGGTCGGGTAGGCGGCGGCGGTGTTCATATAGTAGTTCATGGTCTGCTGCTCGGCCGCGATGATGATGTTCACGCACAGCTTCGTCTCCGGCGCGGCGGTCCGTGCGTCGATGTGCGGGCGGATGGAATCCCGGGGATCGCGGTGCTCGGAGATGGTGGGGCGGCCGGGCATGATCTCCGTGTAGCCGCCGACCAGGTGCTCCGCGCGCCTGCCGCTCTCCAGATCCATGAGGTCGGCGTAGCGGTAGAGGTGGTCGAAGTCCTCCAGCAGAGCGAAATCCAAAGCCGCCTTGACGTTCCTGTCCGGCTCGCGCTGGGCGAGGGCGGCGGTGAGATCCACCGCCAGCTGCTCGTAGCCGATGGTATGCTCGAGGAGGTCCTCGTCGGCGGGCTTGAGCGCGGCCAGGAGCTTTTGCTGCTGCTGCTCGCCGCGGCGGGCGAGGGCGAGGGAGCGGCGCAGATCCTGGTCCATCTCCATGCGGGAGAAGCGGTGCGAGAACCACACGGCCTCGTACTCCGTGCCATTCATGAGGATGACGCGCGTGCGCGTGTAGGGGTCGACGGTGTGCTTGTCGTAAGGGCCGGGCCAGATCCCGTTCCAATCCATCAGGGTATCTTCCAGCTTCATGGGCTTTTCCTTGAAGGGATTCATGTTCCATCACGCTCCTTTGCCCCCAGTTTGCCCGCCGCGCGCCGCCGTAATGCGCTTTCTTTTTTCGTAATCTTAATGATGCTCTGTTATACTGCCGATGGGAGGTGTTCCCCTTGAGCAAAAGCGTGAAAAAAATGACCGCCGCGGCGGTGCTGCTGGCCGTGGGCATGGTGCTCCCGCTGATCACGGGACAGATCCAGGCGATCGCCCGGATCATCAGCCCGCTGCACATCCCGGCGCTGATCTGCGGGCTGGTCTGCGGCTGGCAGTGGGGCCTGGCTCTGGGCGTGGTCCTGCCCATCCTGCGCGGCCTGACGATGGGCCTGCCACCCTTTCCCACCACGGCCCTGCCCATGGCCTTTGAACTGGGCGCCTACGGCCTGCTGACCGGCCTTCTCTACCCGCTGTTCGTCCGCTTCTTCCGCCGGAAGACCCGCCTGCCCGCCATGCTCGCGGCGCTGATCGCCGCCATGATCGGCGGAAGGCTCGTGGGCGGCGCGGCGCGGGGGCTCCTGCTGCAGCTGGGCGTCATCGGCTCCAAGGAGCCCTATACCCTCGCGGTCTTCTTTGCCAGCTACTTCGCGGGCACGGCCCCCGGCGCGCTGATCCACCTCGTGCTCGTGCCTGCGGTGGTCACGGCGGTGGAGAAGGCCAAGCTCTCTCCCCTGTGGTACTAAAAAAGCGAAAAAAAGGAGATCTGCCAAATGAAGACGCTCTATCTGGAATGCGCAATGGGCGCGGCGGGCGATATGCTCATGGCCGCCCTGCTGGAACTCGTGCCCGACCGCGAGGCCTTTCTGGCCAAGATGAACGCCCTGGGCGTGCCCGGTCTCCATGTGGAGGCCGAACCCGCCGTGAAATGCGGCGTGACAGGCACCCACATGGCCGTCACCGTGCACGGCGAGGAGGAGGAATCCGAGGACGTGCACGACGGCCACCACCACGAGCACGACCACGAGCATGACCACGAGCACGACCACGAGCACCATCATGAGCATGAACATGAACATGATCATGACCACGAGCATGACCACGAGCATGAGCACCATCATTACCATGAACACGACCACGAGCATGAGCACCATCACCACCACGCCCATTCCTCGGTGGCGGATATCGTCCGCGCCATCGATTCCCTGCCCGTTTCTGCAGCGGTGAAGGAGAACGCCAAGGCAGTCTATTCTGTCATAGCGGAGGCGGAGAGCCGCGTGCACGGCCATCCCGTCAGCGAGATCCACTTCCACGAGGTCGGTTCCCTGGACGCAGTGGCGGACGTGGTGGGCGTGTGCCTGCTGATGGAGGAGATCGCCCCGGAGCGCGTGGTCGTCTCGCCGGTGCACGTAGGCGCGGGCCAGGTGCGCTGCGCGCACGGCATCCTCCCGGTGCCCGCCCCCGCCACGGCGCTCATCCTCGAGGGCGCGCCGACCTACGGCGGCCAGGTGATGGGCGAACTGTGCACGCCCACCGGCGCGGCCCTGCTCAAGCACTTCGCAGATTCCTTCGGCGACCGCCCCGTCATGGCCGTGGAAAAAATCGGCTACGGTATGGGCAAGAAAGACTTCGAGCGCGCCAACTGCCTGCGCGCTTTCCTCGGCGAGAGCGAAGGACGCCGCGAGGGCATCGTCAAGCTCGAGTGCAACCTGGACGACATGACCGGCGAGGACATCGGCTTCGCGATGGAGCGCCTCTTCGCCGCGGGCGCGCGGGATGTGTACACCATGCCCATCGGCATGAAAAAATCCCGCCCGGGCGTGATGCTCTCCGTCGTCTGCCTGCCCGAGGACGCCGACCGCCTGGCCGGGGAGATGCTCCGCCACACGACCACCCTCGGCGTGCGCCGCGTCGATTGCGGCCGCTACGTGCTGGAGCGCTCCATCCGCACGGAGGAGACCCCCCTCGGGCCGGTGCGCTTCAAAGCCGCCCATGGCGCTGGCGTGCGACGCGAAAAGCCCGAATACGAGGATATCGCAGCCATCGCCGTAAAAATGGGCTGGAGCCTCGCCGAGGTGCGCGCCGCCCTTGATCCCCACAAAGACTGACCCCCAACGCAAACAAAGGAGGCCTGCCCCATGCTGACCATCAAAGTGGACCCGCATACCCATACCCTCTTCTCCGGCCACGCCTTCGGCACCATCGAGGAGAACGTCCGCCACGCCGCGGAAGTGGGCCTGGACGCCATCGCCTGGACCGACCACCTGAGCCCCATGTTCACGCCCGTCATCAACGGTTTCCCCCAGCTGGGCGGCATGCTGAACCTGACCTCCCTCCCCAAGACGTGCCTGGGCATCCGCGTCTACGCGGGCGTGGAGATCGATATCATGGACAAGGAAGGCCACCTCGCCTTCTGGGATCTCGTCCCGCCCTTCGGGCCGCCTCCCGGAAAGAAGGACGACGCGCCGAAAATGCCCTCGTTCCTGGAGTTCTTCCTCCCTTCGAGGGAATTCACCATCGCCAGCGTGCATATGCGCCCCGGCCAGCTGCCCGGCACCGAGGCCGAGTTTACGGACATGTACGTGCGCGTGATGCAGAACAGCCGCGTCCACGCCATCGGCCACCCCATCCGCGCGCGCTACCCCTTCGATTGGAAGGCCTTCCTCGAGGCCTGCCGTCTCACCCATACCCTGCCGGAGATCAACGAGCATACCATGGACCTGAACGAGGAATTCGTCGCCACCCTGCGCACCTTCGCCGAGGCCTGCGCCCGGGACAACGTGCCCGTGATCGTCTCCAGCGACGCGCACTCCTCCTTCCACGTGGGAGGGTTGAGCAAGTCCATCGCCCTGCTCGAGGAGATCGGCTTCCCCCAGGAGCTCATCGCCAACCGGGATATGGCCTCCTTCGAGGCCGCCATCGCCGCCAAGACCGGCAAGGCCCCGGACAGGCACTGACCGCCGAAGGGCTTCTTGCAGAGGACCCTGCCCTGCGCGCTCCTGGCAGGGGGGAATGATTCCCCCACTTGTGGGAAAGAATATAAAAGGCTCCGGTATCCTTACGACAGGATACCGGAGCTTTTTTCAAGAAATCCTCCAATACGGGATTCTGAAGGGCCTTTGGCCCTTAAGCAGGAGTGCAGAGGGCAGCGCTCTCTGCCAGGGTTCAGGGGCGGAGCCTCTGGCGTCCCCCTGCCGCACATCTTCACGTTTGCGCGCAGCCCTGGGCCTTCGAAACGAAGGCCGCGACGGCCCCGGCGTCGGCGTAGCCCTTGTGATAGAGAGCCTCGACGGCGGCCCCGTCGCGGGTGAGGGTCTGCATGGCGCCGATATCGTCCGGCGCGATGATGCGGGCGCGGCCCTGGCGCTCGGCCTCTTTGGCGGCGTCCAGCTGGCGGTTGTAGACCTCGGCGCGGCGGGCGAGGGCCTCGCCGGCCTTGGGCCAGGAGAGGCGCAGGCGGCGGGCCATGAGGCGGTCCCTGGCGGGGTCGCGATAGGCGTCGCGGGGGCGCGTGAGCACGACGACGACGCGCTCGCAGCCGTCCTGGAAGGCGCGCTCCAGGGGGATGGGGTCGGAGACGCCGCCGTCGAAGAAGGGCTGCCCATCCAAGCGGTAGGGCCGGTCCAGCACCGGCACGCAGGAAGAGGCCTTGACGGGGCCGTAATCGTCCTGATGAAGATCGCTCTTGTGGAAATAGACGGGCGCGCCGGCGCGGGCGTCGGTGGCGACGATGACGAACTCGCAGGGCGACGCGGCGATGGCGGGGAAATCGAGCGGATCCTCGCCAGAGGCGTTGGAAAGCGTTCCGTAGATGTAATCCAGGTCGAGATAGGAGCGCGTGCGCAGGAAATTGCCAAGGCTCATGTACTGAGGGCGGAAGGCGTACTCCGTATAGAAGCGGAGGTTGCGGCCGCGCTGCCCGGCCAGGAAGGAGGAGATGTTCGCCGCTCCGGCGGAGACACCGATTAGATAGGGAAAGGAGACGCCCTCGTCCAGGCAGCGGTCCAGCACGCCCGCGCCGTACGCGCCGCGCATGCCGCCGCCCACGTCGATATAGCCGATCTTCATGCAGTGCAATGGTCCTTTCAGGTGGAGTGGAGAGGTCAGGCGCGGGAGAGCGCGGAGATGCGCAGCATGATCTCGTCCAGGACGGCCTCGTCGCGCGCCTGGCCGCTCTTGACGGCGTATTCCGCGTCCACGCAATCGCGGTAGGCGGCGCGCAGGGGCTCGGCGCGCAGGCGCCGGGCCTGCTCCGAGAGGCGGCGCGCGCCGTAACTGGTGACGCCCAGGCTCTCCTGGATGCGCGGCACGGGCGTCCGGGCCTCCAGGAGCTCGCGCGTGAGGGCGAGCAGGCGCATCTGCCGCGTGATCATATACAGAACGCGCACGCGGTTCTCGCCCGCGGTGAGCAGCGCGTCCAGCAGGCGCTGCGCGGCGGGGAAGCGCCCGGCGGTGAGCTGATCGATCATGGTGAAGACGGTGCTCTCCGCGCTGGGCGTGACCAGGGAGCGGACGTCCGCGGCGCGGATCGTCCCGCCCGTCCCCGCCAGGGAGGCGAGCTTTTCGATCTCGCCGATGAGGCGCGTGCAATCCCGCCCGGCGGCGAAGACGAGCGCCTCCGAGGCCTCGGCTTCGATGGACGCGCCGGCCTCCTTCGCCTTCTGGCGGATCCAGCGCTGCAGCTGCGCTTCGTCCAGCGGCGCGAAGAGCGCTTCCACGGCCTTGTCCCTGAGCGCCTTGGCGCATTTGCCGTTCGAGGAGAGCTTGCCGCGCAGATAGAACACCGTGACGCACGTCTCCGGCGGGCTTGCGAGCCAGGAAGTCAGGCGCGCGGCGTCCTCGCTCTCGTTTTTCGCGCGGGCGGAGAGGAGCGGCGCCCAATCCTTCACCACGACCAGCCGCCGCTCGGCCATCATGGGCAGGGTCTCCGCGGCCTCGATGACGCGCCCGGCCTCGACCGCGCCTTCGAGGATGGTCTCGTTGAGGGCCTCCAGCCCGGCGGGCAGCAGCAGGCTCCGCAGGCGCGCGAGGGCGCTCTGCTTGATGTATTCCTCCTCGCCGTGGAAGAGATAGACCGGAGCGATCGTTCCCTTCTCCCAGGCGGCGTACAGTTCTTTCCATTCCATGGTTTACAATCCTTCCTCCGCCATGGGGCGGTGGGTGGTGACCAGGAGGCTTCCGTCCGGTGAGACGCGGGCGCTGATATCGCCGCACACGTCCGTGCGGAACAGGGGGATCCCCAGCCGGGCGACGCGCTCGAGGACGTTCCCGCTGGGCAGGCCCGAACTGTTCGCGCCCACGGAGAGGAACACCGCCGACGGCGCGGCCGTCTCCAGGGCCCATTCCCCGGAGGAGGTGGCGCTGCCGTGGTGGGCGAGCAGGAGCGCGCTGGAGTCCGGCAGCGGGCCGTCCAGAGCGGTATCGGGCAGATCTCCCAGGAGCAGGAGCGAGCCCTCGCCATAGCGCACGAGCAGGGCCAGCGAGCCGTCGTTGTCCCCGGAAGGCGCGCCTTCGCGCGCGGGGTAGAGGACCTCGCAGGAGACCTCCTCCGAAAGGGGGACGACGTCTCCCCGCGCGAGCGGACGCGCCGCGCGGCCCGCGAGGGCCGCGGCGGTCTCGGGGGCGATGGTCATCCCTTCCCAGCCGGCAGGCAGATAGACCGCGTCCGGGCAGCCGCTGCGCAGGACGGCCGCGAGGCCGCCCGCATGGTCGAGATCCGTGTGGGTACAAAAGAGCGAATCCAGCTTAGCGGCGCTGGCGGCGAGGCGCAGGGCCGCGGAAGAGCCCCGCCCGGTATCGACCATGTGCAGCCGTCCCTGGGCGTTGATGAGCACGCTGTCGCCCTGGCCGACGTCCAGGAACGTCGCGCGCAGGCCGGTCTCGCCCCGGACCGGGGCCGTCGCCCAGAGGCTCGAGGCCGCCGCCACACCCACGAGGAGCGCCATCCCCAATACGCGCAGGCGGTAGGCCCGCTCATGGTTCCTCGGGGGAAGGAAGGGGCTGATCAGCGCGAACACCAGGAAATACAGGGCGCAGAACCCGGGAGCCATGCGCGGCAGGGCAAAGCGCAGCGGCGCGCCGAGCCCGGCGATCAGCCCCGCGAGGGCCGAGAGCGCCTTGATCGGCAGCGCGGCGATCCACGCCGCCGCCATCCCCGCGGGCAGCCACAGCCACGAGAGCAGCAGCGCCGCCACCAGCAGCGGCAGCGCCAGTGTGGCGAGGGGCAGGGCGACGATGTTCGTCGCCAGCGACCAGACCGACACGCCGCCCACCGTCCAGGAGGCGGCGGGAAGCGTGCCCAGGACTACGCAAAGCCCGGCCTCCGCGGCCCGGACGACGCCGCGGGCGCCGCGCCGCAGGACGCGCCGCACGCCCCGCCGGGGGAGCTTGCCCTGCATGGGCAGGCCCTTCTCCAGCACGGGCATGAGCACGAACAGCCCCAGCATCGCCCCGAAGGAGAGGAGAAACCCCGGTTCGAACTGCCGGAGCGGGGAAAAGACGCTGATCAGCAGATACGCCTCCGCCAGGCAGGTGATGGGATCCGCCACATCGCCTGTCAGCGGAGCGGATTCGATCAGAGCGAACACCAGCGCCGCCCGCAGGATGGAGGAGGGGAAGCCCGTCACCGCCGCGTACAGAAGCAGCGCCGGGAGCACGCCGAAAAACGAGGCCTTGAAGGAAAAACGAAGCGCCCGCTGCAGGAAGCGCCGCAGGTTCAGGGCCAGGATGGTGACGTGCAGCCCGCTCACGGCCAGCAGGTGCACGATGCCCGCGTCGCGGAAGGCGTCGTATTCTTCCTCGCTCAGGGAGGTCTTGTCGCCCAGGAGCAGGGCGCGGGCCAGGGTGGCGTCCGGGCCGAGGAGGACATCCAGCCGGGCGACGAGGGCCGCGCGCAGCCGGGCGATCCACCGCAGCGGCGAAGGGCCGCCCTCGCGGACAGAGGCGTTCGCCGCGCCGCAGGAGGCCGTCGCCCCGATGCCGCTGCGCCAGAGCGTGCGGCGCTGGTCGTAATCGGATGGGCCGCTGCTCTCCTTGGGCACGCGAATGTTCACACCCTCGGCGCGCACCTCGTCGCCGTAGAGGCAGGAGGGCGGTTCTTCGCCGCCGTGGACGTAGAGATACAGCCGCAGTCGGTATGGGTAGGGTTCGCCGTCCACCGTCACCCGATTCAGGACCAGGCAGAGGGAATCCTCGTAGCGGCGCGGCTCGGCGCAGACCACCCCCGTCACCGCGGCCTTTTCCCGCGCGAAGGGCTCCGGCAGGGCGGTCTTCCAGGAGATCACCGCCGCCGAGAGGAACAGGGCCGCCCCAAACAGCGCCACCAGCCGCTTGGATAACAGGCATGCGATAAGAAAACAAAGCCCCGCCGCCAGCCAGAACAGCGCCGGCGCGCGGGCGACGTTTCCCGCCGCCGCGCCAGCGGCGCAGAAGACGGTCATCGAGGCCAGGATCCTCTTCCGGAACATGGAAAAGGAGCACTTCAGACGCGATCCGGACGCGTTTGCGGCTCCTGGTGGCATATGTGTTCAGCTCCGTTTCGGGGGATGGACGATCAGAAATCGACGCGCAGACCCTCGCCTGCGCAGACCGCTCCGGGGAACGCGCCCGCCTCGGCGAGCACGTCTTCGGGCGGGACGGCGGGGGACAGGTGCGTCAGCACCAGGCGCTTCACGCCCGCTTCCCGCGCCAGTTCCGCGCACAGGCGCGGCGAGAGATGCGGCTTTTCCGGCGCGTAAACGCTCTCCACGAGGCCGGCGTCCGCGAGCAGGAGATCCGCCCCGCGGCAGAATTCCGCGAGGCCGGGCACGGTGTTCGTGTCGCCCGTGTAGACGAAGACGCGGCCCTCGCATTCCACCCGCACGCAGGACGCGGGCACCGGATGCCGCGCCGCGAAAAAGCGGAGGCGGAACGGTCCGAGGACGCGATCCTCATGCGGCAAAAGCCGCCAGGGACCGCTCTCCAGAGCCTTGCGCGCGAAGAAGGGTTCCTCCTGCGCCAGGACCGGCAGATCTGCCAAGCCGGGCATGTACGAGAGGGGGAACATGTCGGAAATATGATCCCAGTGCAGGTGCGAAAGGACGATGCCGCACAGGCTCTTCGGCTCACGAATGCGCGTCAGACGCGACAGGGAACCGCTGCCCAGGTCCAGAAGCAGTCCTTCTCCGGACGAGGCCTCCAGCAGATACCCGGACAGAGCCCCGCCTTCGCCGGGCCAAGGACCTTGCCAGCCGAGCACGTGCAGCCGCATCGCCACGCCTCCCTCCTGGTAGTACATTCTATCAATAAATATACCATAAAGCGGCGGGAGAAGCAATCCGTCCAGCGACTTTTTTCGCGGAGGTTGGTTTGAGCGGCGCAGGCAGCGCGAAGCCACCCGCGCCAAAGGCGCGCGGTCGGCTTCGCCGTGGGCCGGGGCGCACGGCTCGGGACGGCCTTCGGCCACCCGTCGCCACGCGCCCGAGAGGATCAAGCGGGAAGACAGAAGGGGAAGAAAGGGCGGAAAGGTCCGGCGC
>CACZOT010000256.1 GCA_902782795.1 uncultured Eubacteriales bacterium
AGGGGCACGGCTGGCGGGCCTGTCCGCCAGCGCCCCTGCCTTGCGTTTTCCCGCGTCAGCGCAGGCCGTCCCACTCGGCGAAGAATTCCTCCAGGAACGCCTCCATCACGCGATGACGCGCGGCGGCGATCTCGCGCGCGGACTTGGTATTCATCATGTCGCGCAGCAGGAGCAGCTTCTCGTAAAAATGGTTGACGCTCGAGCCCTGGTGCCGCGCGTATTCCTCGGCGCTCATGTCGGTGGAGGGGACCTCGCCCGGGTCATGCATGGGGCGGCCGCGGCTGCCGCCATAGGCGAAAGTCCGGGCCACGCCGATGGCGCCGATGGCGTCGAGCCGGTCTGCGTCCTGGACGGCCATTCCCTCCGGCGTTTCCGGACGGACGCTGTCCTTCCCCTTGAAGGAGACGGCGCGGATGATCGCGCAGACCCGCTCCCTCGTCCGCGCGGGAACGGAGTACTTTGCCATGAGCGCCTCCGCGCGGACGGTGGAGCCGGGTTCGCCGCCGGTGAGCTTATAATCGTCCGCGTCGTGCAAGAGCGCGGCCAAAAGGCAGATTTCCTCGTCCGCCCCTTCCGCGCGGGCGAGGCGCTCCGCCATCCGCATCACGCGCTGGGTGTGGTACCAATCATGTCCGCTGGCGTCGCCTAAAAAGAGGGCGCGCACGTCCCGGACCATCGCTTCGGGGATCATCTTTCCACCTCCCGGAACTGAGCTGAGGGCATTATGCGGCGTTTGTCATCGTGCCTCCGGAGGGACCGCCGCCCCGGAATCCTCTGTATTCCTGAACCTCATTATACACGAACCGCGCCGAATGGAAAAGGGAGACGCCCGGAGGGCCTACTCCTCAACGGGCCGCGCGCGGGTGATTTACAACCGCGGCGCGGCGTGCTATCATAGCAGGGAGGATTTCCAAAGCGAAAGGAGCAACACGGATATGGAACGCAAAAACGCCTGGAGCGCGTATACGAAGACCGATCTGAAGAAGCTGGAGGACGTGTCCGTCCGCTACCGCGCCTTCCTGGACGCGGGCAAGACCGAGCGCGAGTGCGTCACGGCGGCCATCGCCCTGGCGGAGAAGGCGGGCTATCGCGATCTCAACCGGGTCATCGCCGAAAAGGGCAAGCTCAAGGCCGGCGACGGCGTGTACGTGAACGTGATGGGCAAGGCCATCCTCCTGTTCCTGATGGGCAAGCAGCCCCTGGAGAAGGGCATCAACATCGTAGGCGCGCACGTGGACAGCCCGCGCGTGGACATCAAGCAGAACCCCCTCTATGAGGACAGCGATCTCGCCTACCTGGATACGCATTATTACGGCGGCATCAAAAAGTTCCTCTGGCTGGCGCGCCCCCTGGCCCTGCACGGCGTGGTCTGCAAAAAGGACGGAACGACCGTGCAGGTCGTCATCGGCGAGGACGAGAGCGACCCGGTCATCGGCATTTCCGATCTGCTCATCCACCTCTCCGGAGACCTGATGGGCAAGAAGGCCGGCGAGTACGTCACCGGAGAGGACCTGGATATCATCATCGGGGGCAAGCCCGCCAAGGGCGAGGAAAAGGACGCCGTGAAGGCGACGGTCCTGGGCATCCTCAAGGAGAAGTACGGCATCGAGGAGGAGGATTTCCTCTCCGCGGAGCTGGAGGCCGTGCCGGCGGGCAAGTCCCGCGATTTCGGCCTGGACCGCTCCATGATCCTCGGCTACGGCCACGACGACCGCGTCTGCGCCTTCGCCGCGCTGGACGCGCTGCTGGGAATCAAGGGCGCGCCGGAGACCACCTGCTGCTGCCTCTTCGCCGATAAGGAGGAGATCGGCTCCGTGGGCGCCACCGGCATGCGCGCCCAGTATTTCGAGAACGCCATGGCCGAGCTCATCGCCCTGACCGAGAAGGAGTATTCCGACCTCACCCTGCGCCGCGCCCTGGCTGCCTGCCGCATGCTCTCCTGCGACGTGTCCGCGGGCTTCGATCCCTCCTTCGCCAGCGCCTTTGAAAAGAAGAACGCCGCCTTCCTGGGCCGCGGCGTCTGCTTCAACAAGTTCACCGGCTCCCGCGGCAAGGGCGGCTCCAACGACGCCAACGCCGAGTACATCGCCCGCCTGCGCAAGATCATGGACGACGCCTCCGTCGCCTTCCAGACCGCCGAGCTGGGCAAGGTGGACGTGGGCGGCGGCGGGACCATCGCCTACATCTGCGCCCTGTACGGCATGGAAGTCATCGACAGCGGCGTGCCGGTCCTCTCCATGCACGCGCCGTGGGAGATCATCAACAAGGCCGATCTCTTCGAGGCCGTGAAGGGCTATCGCGCCTTTATGCTGAACGCCTGATCCGCTGTTCCCCGGGCCTCCCGTTTTTTCGGGAGGCCCTTTTTTGTCATATCCGCGCCTGGAGGGGCATATCCTTTTCCCGTATCAGGTTTCCGGAGGGAGAGTCGAGGGTATGGAGAGGGTACGCATCCTCATCGCGGACGACAACAGCGCGGTGCGCGCGCAGCTGGGGC
>CACZOT010000257.1 GCA_902782795.1 uncultured Eubacteriales bacterium
CAAAAGCGGCTCCACCGTCATGGGCAGATAGTAGGCGTACCAGGCCAGGCGGCCGGCGACAGATGGGAAGGCGAAAATCTGGTAGCGCGCGATCTGCAGGGCGTGGAACAGGATCAGGGACGTAGCCGCCAGCATCAGCAGGCGCTTCAGGCGCGCGTCCATGACGCGAATAAACGTCGAATGTGCCCAGAGCACGGTCAGCGCCGCGCAAAAGAACTGGGAGACACAATACGCAAACGGCGTCCTGACCAGCAGCACCCGCAAGAGGGCGCAGGCCAGGAAGCAGGCCGCGTAGAGCAGGATCCATCGCTTCGCCGCGCCGTCCACAGAAAGCCCTCCCCTCCTTTTTCCATTATACACGCCCTGGCGTTCCCTGTCCCCCTCAAATGTGACAGTTCCCAGGCCCGTCCGGCTGAAAAAGCAAGGGCGGCGGGCCCGGCGGGCGCGCCGCCCTTGCTTTTCGTTTGACCATCGCCCCGGGAGCCGGCCCGGGAGTCGAGGCGGGCGAAGCCTCCCTCGCTTTCCGTCAGCGCCGGTAGGTCAGGCGCACGGAGCCGTCCTCCTCGTAGGAGACCGCCTCCATCTTCATGTTGAAGCGCTCGATGGCCTCCAGATACGCCTCCTTGGAGGGATAGCGCGGCTTGGCCTCCGCCACGACGCGGCGGCCCTCGGCCGCCTCGTCCTTCAATAGCGCGCCGATCGTCCCGGCCAGGCACTGCGCCGGCAGCAGGCAGGCCAGCCGCTTGTCCTCGATGCGGTAATCCGCGCCGTGCCCCATGCCCTGGGAGCCGCTGCAATGCGGGTGCACCGCGGGGATAATCGCGGAAACGTCGCCCATGTCCGTGCTGCCGGTGCCCCACTCGTCCGTGAATTCCACGCTGTCCGGCCCGGCCAGGGCGCGCATCACGTCCGCCATGACCCCGGCGAGGTTGCTGTCGTTCTGCAGGGGCATGTAGCCGGGCGCGTCCTCGAGCGTCACGGTGCAGCCGATGGCCGCGGCGGAAGCGGCCAGGGCGCGGTTGATCTTTTCGTTGTTGGAGGCGATGCTCTCGTAATTCGCGCCGCGCACGTAGCTCTCCAGGCGCGCGGTCTCCGGGATGGCGTTCACCGCCGCGCCGCCTTCCGTAACGATGGGATGGAAGCGCACATGATCCCCGTCCGCAAAGGTCTCCCGCAGGGCGTTGACGGCGTTCAGGCCGAGATTCGCCGCGTAGAGGGCGTTGTGGCCGCGCTCCGGCGCGCCGCCCGCGTGGGCGGAAAGGCCATGATAGGTGATGTTTTTCAGGACGCAGCCGTTGCACCCCCGGCTGAAATTGAGCGCCTTTCCCTCGTCGAGGCGGCCGGAATGGATCATCATGGCGATATCCACGCCGTCCAGATAGCCGCGGGCAATGAACTCCACTTTGCCGCCCAGGAAGCGGATCACGCCCCTGTCGCGCAGCTCCTTGCGGTAGCCCAGCTCGATCAGCTCCTCCGCGGGCACGGAGATCAGCCGCACGGAGCCGCTCAGGCCGTCCAGCGCGCCGGGCTCCTTCAGGGCCGCGGCGACGCCCAGCAGCACCGCGCTCTGGCAGTTGTGCCCGCAGGCGTGCACCGCCTTGGTCGCCGGGTCGCAATCCGGGTGGTTCCCGACGATGAGCGAGTCCAGCTCGCCGAAGACGGCCACCTTCGGCCCGGGGCGGCCGGTATCCAGATCGGCGTAAAAGCCTGGGATGTCTCCCGCCTTGACGAGCGTATACCCGAGCGCCTCGAAGCGCTCAGCGAGATACGCGGTGGTGTTCCATTCCCGGTAGCCCGTCTCCGGATGGGCCCAGATATAATCCGCGGTCTCGTAGATCATTTCCGTATGGCGCGCCGCCGCGTCCGTCAGCTTTTGGATCATCGCGTCCATGAGCGTGTTTCCTCCTTTTCCTGTCCGCGCGTCAGGCTTTCTCGCCCTGATTATATCATCCGCCGAAGCGCCGCGCAACGTGCCGGAAAGAACGGGCTCCGCCATGGAACCGATCCGCGATAAACGCGCGTTCGCTCTTGCTTCTTCGCGCAGACTATGCTATGCTTTGTGCATTCTGGAGAGAAGGTGGTCCCAATGGAAGCGAAACGAAAGAACCTGGACATGACGCAGGGCGAGCCTGTCCGGCTGCTGATCCTGTTTGCCATCCCCATGATCATCGGCAGCGTGTTCCAGCTGATGTACAACATGGTCGATACCATCATCGTCGGGCGCTATGTGAGCCTGGAGGCCCTGGCGGCCATCGGCGCGACCGGCTCCACGATGCATTTTATCCAAATGGGCTGCTCGGGCATGACGAACGCGGCCTCCATCGTCATCTCTCACGCGGAAGGCGCAAAGCAGGAGGACCGCCTGCGCCAGGGCGTCTCCCACGCGCTGTACATGGTGCTCGCCTGCAGCGTGCTGGTGGGGCTGCTCATGCTCTTCGGCGCGCGCCCCCTGATGCGGCTGCTGAAGACGCCGGAGAACATCATCGACGGCTCCGTCACCTACATCCTCATCGCGGGCGGGCTGACCATCGCCATGCAGCTCTACAACGGCGCGACCTCCGTCCTGCGCGCCATCGGGGATTCCCGCACGCCGCTTTTGTTCCTGATCCTCTCCTCGCTTCTGAACGTGGCGCTGGACCTGGTCTTCGTGATCCGCCTGCAGGCGGGCGTGGCGGGCGTCGCCTGGGCGACGGTGCTCTCCCAGGCGGTATCGGCCCTTCTGTGCCTCCTGTACATGTTCCGCCGCTACCCGCGCCTGCGTCCCGAAAAGAAGGATTGGCTGCTCAACCGCGCGCTCCTGCGGGAGTACCTGGGCACCGGGTTGCCCATGACCCTGCAGAGCATGGCCCTTTCCGTCGGCATGTTCGTGATCACCGCGGTGATCAACTCCCACGGGAGCGACGTCGTCGCGGCCTATACCATCGGCAGCAAGGTCGAACAGCTGGCCGTTCTCAGCTTCTCGAGCATGGCCTTTTCCTTCTCGGTGTATTCCGGGCAGAATTTCGGCGCGAAGCGCTATGAGCGCATCCAGGAAGGCCTGGGCAAGGGGCTTGTCATCATCTGTTCGCTGGCGGTGCTCTCGGGGATCGTCATGCACCTGTTCGCCCGGCCCATCGCCCTCATCTTCATGGACGAGGTCAACGAGGCTGTGCTGGTCGAAGCGGTGCGCATGGTGCGCGTCGAAGCGACCCTCTATACCGCCCTGGGCGCGATCTGGGCGGTCAACTCCACGCTGCGCGGCATGGGCCTGATCGCCCCGACGATCGTCTCCAGCGTCGTCGAGCTGGCCTCCAAGATCGGCTTCTCCCTGCTGCTGCCCATGTTCTTCGGAACGCTGGGCATCTGGGTCGCCGCGCCGATCGGCTGGGTGCTGGGGCTGATCCCCTCCGCGTATTACCTGACGCGCTGGTTCCGCCGCACCCGCGCGGAGACCGCGGAACACGGCGCGTAGCGTTCCCCCGCCTCGCCATAAAAGAACCGGGAAGCCCTCTGGCCTGACGCGCCAGGGGGCTTCCCGGTTCTTTTCCCGCCGCCCGTTGCGGATATGGGTCCCGCCCGCCTCCGTTCCTCACTCCCCGCGCG
The DNA here is from genome assembly GCA_902782795.1 of uncultured Eubacteriales bacterium. Lineage (GTDB taxonomy): Bacteria > Bacillota > Clostridia > Christensenellales > Aristaeellaceae > UBA1224. The sequence goes on from CACZOT010000257.1 coordinate 3,583, forward strand.
CGCCGGTTCCGGAGGGATAGAGCGCTTCGTTCGTCAGGTGGAAATCGGCGTCCAGGGCGGGCAGCGTGACGGGCAGACGCCCCTGGGGAGCCGTCCCCCCGAAGCAGGCGCAGAGGGCGGCGGGCAGGTTCGGAGCGTAGGCGCTGCCCTCGCCTTTTTCCGCGGGCAGGCCGCGCATCGGGCTGGAGCCATAGGCCAGCAGGATTGCGTCCGCCTCCGGGTAGCAGGCGGCGTCGTAGGGCAGCTGCGCGCTGATGACGACGGCCGTCCTGCCCTCCCGGTGGAGCTCTCCGATGATCCGGTTCACCGCGCCGACGGGCCAGCCGTTCGCGGTGGCGGGGTCGAGGCAATCCGCCGCCCAGGCCCGGCTGACGAAGAGCACATGGTCGGCGTCCCTGGCCGCCCGGAGGCACTCCGCCTCCGTTTCAGGCGCGAGGGTCAGGCTCCGGATCGCGGCCCCTTCCGGGAGCGCTCCGGATCCTGCGAGCAGCTGCGCGGCGAAGTCTCCCGCGCCGACGCGGCTCTTCGCGGTGAAGAGGATCAGCGTCTCCTCTCCGGGCCGGGCCTGCAGCGGGAAGGCGTCGTTTTCGTTGCGCAGCAGGGTGAGCGCCTCCGTGGCGATCTCCCAGGCTGCCTGCCGGTGCGCGGCGCTGCCGCATACTTCCCGGGCGGCCCGGACCGCCTCCTCCGTCACCGTGAAATCGCTCCGCTCCAGCAGCCCGTACTTCTGCTTGAGCGCCAGGACGCGGCGCACGGAATCCTCCACCATGGCCATATCGATGGCTCCGCTTTCCGCCAGCGCCACGGCGCGATCCAGCATTTCGTCGATCCGCGCCAGGTCTTCCGCGCCCCGGACGCCAGGCAGGATCAGCATGTTCACGCCCGCGTTGACGGTCCCGATGAGGATGTCGTCCAGGGCGTAATTGTCCCGGATGGCGCTCATGTCCAGGGCGTCGGAGACGATCACGCCCTCGAAGCCCAGCTCTCCGCGCAGGATCTGCGTGAGGATGACCCGGCTCATGGTCGCGGGAACGCAGATCTCCTCCCCCGTCGCGGCGGAAACGCGGGTCTGCCCGTCCACCAGCGGAAACTGGATGTGCGCCGTCATGACCATATCGGCCCCGGCCGCGATGCCCGCCCGGAAGGGGATCAGCTCGTTCGACAGCAGCTCCTCGCGGGTGCGGTCCACCAGCGGCAGGCCCGTATGGCTGTCCACAGCCGTGTTCCCGTGGCCGGGAAAGTGCTTGAGCGTGGCGATGGTCCCGGCGTCGTGGAGCCCCCGCACATAGGCGCTCGCGTATTCCCCGACGGTCCGCGCGTCATCGCTGAAGGCGCGCACACCGATCACGGGATTGGCCGGGTTGTCGTTTACGTCCGCGTCCGGGGCGAAGTCCACGTGGATGCCCAGGGAAGCCAGCTCCTCGCCGTAGATGCGCGCCATGCGCCGGGCGTTCTCGCTGTTTCCCGTGGCCGCCAGGGCCATGCAGCCCGGCCCCGTGGTGCCAAAGCCCAGCCGAGCCACCATGCCGCCTTCCTGATCCACGGCGAACAGCATGGGCAGGCCTCCGCCCGCCCGATTGGCTTCCTGCAGATCCGCCGCGAGGCGCAGCGTCTGCTCCGCGTCGCCGCAGTTCTCCGCGAACAGGAGGATCCCTCCGAAGCGGCTCCGCGCGACGTACTGCCGCAGCGGTTCGTTCAGCGCTCGGACATTCTGCGCGGCCTCCTCGGACGCGGGGTCGTCCTTCCAGGTCCGCGGGCTGAAAAACATCATCTGGGCCAGCTTTTCCCGGGTGGACATGCCCGCCGCCAGGCGTTCGGCCTCTCCCGCCGCCTCCGCGGAAGCGCGGAGACGGGCTCCGCCTTCGCAGAGCATCGCCAGCGTCAGCGCGATGCATGCCCATTTCTGGATTGCGCGTCTCATTTCGTCCTCCTTGCGTTCGCGTGTTCTTTTCTATCTCCATGTGCGCTGCCGCAGCCTCGGAAACTCCGCCCCGCCGTTCCTGGTCAGCCCTTCTTGGTCCCGCGGCCGGGTTCGCCCCGCGCGGAGGAGGGGGCGTGAGCCGCCATTTTCAGGCCTGTGGGCCCAGCGTCCTTCGGTCGTTTGGCGTCTTCGCCGCAGCAGAATTCTGCCATCGACCGAAACGAACGGATGCACGCTTTCCTATATAGCCTGACGGATCCGGCCCTCGTTCTGTTCCCTTTCGCCGTTTCATCCGCGTCCTGTCCGCGCCACGCGCGCAAAGAAAAGCCGGGGAGCGTTTGTCTCCCCGGCTGATCGGATCCAGCGCCGCGCCTCGTCCAAGCCTCACGGGCTGTATTTCGAGCTATTCCTTGACGGAGCCGATCATGACGCCCTTCACGAAATACTTCTGCACGAAGGGATACACCGCCATCATGGGCAAAATAGAGATCACGATCACGCAGTATTTGATCAGCATGCGCGTCTGGTTGAACTGGTTGACGTCTCCGCTGTCCAGCTCCAGATTCGCCGTGGATTCGGAAATGACGATATCGCGCAGCCAGATCTGCAGGGGGTAGAGCTCTCTTTGGCGGACGTAGATCGCCGTGTGGAACCAGGAGTTCCAGTTCTGCACGATGTAGAACAGGGCGATGACGGACAGGACCGCCTTGGAAGCGGGCAGCACGATGCGAAAGAGCAGCGTGAAATGCTCCGCCCCGTCGATCTCGGCGGCCTCCAGCAAGGCGTCGGGAATGCTGGAGAAGGAGGTGCGCATGATCATCATGTTGTAGACGGAAACGCATCCGGGAATGATGATCGCCCAGACGGTATCCAGCATGCCGAGGTTTCGCACCACCATGTAGGTGGGGATCAGACCGCCGCTGAACAGCATCGTGAACGTCAGGAAGAAGTTCAGCGGCCGATGCATGGTCAGGCCCTTGCAGGAAAGGCCGTAGGCGCCGAACACCGTCAGGAGCATGCCGAGGCAGGTGGTCAGCGTCACGTAGACGATCGTGTTGCCGTACGCGCGCACGATGTATTTCGTTGAGAAAACCTGCTCGTAGCCTCCGAGAGTCCATTTCCCCATGGGCCAAAAGACGATGCTCGTATTCGCGTTGAGGATCTGCGGATCGCTCACGGACGCGCAGAACACGTGCCACACGGGCACGAGGCATGCGAACGCGACCAACCCCAGCAGCACGTAGTTCAGGGCGTTCAGGCCCTTTTCGCTCTTCGACAAAAACACGCTTTTTCCCTCCTCACCAAAGACTCGTCTCGGTTAACCGCCGGCTGATCTGGTTCGCGGACACGACCAGCAGGAGATTGATCACGGAATTGAACAGGCCGATCGCGGTGCCGTAGCTGAAATCAGAGCCTTCGGAGAGAGAGATGCGGTAGACGTAGCTGGTGATGACGTCCGAGGTTTCGTAGGTCGCGGGCGAGTAGAGGAGGAGGATCTTTTGGTAATTGATATTCATGAAACTGCCGATTCGCAGGATCAGCATGATGACGATCGTAGGTAAGATGCCCGGCAGGGAGATATGCCAAACTTGCTGGAGCTTGTGCGCGCCGTCGATGCTGGCGGCTTCGTAGAGCTCCGGATTGATCGCGGTGAGCGCGGCCAGATAGACGATCGCGCCGTATCCGAGGTTTTGCCAGATGCCGGAGAAGACGAAGATCTCCTGGAAATAGGAGGGGTTCGTCAGGAGGGATTCCTGCTTGCCGCTGAACAGCCCCACAAAGCGGCTGATCGCGCTGCCCGCCTGCGTAAAATCCTTGACGATGCCGCAGACGACCACCATGGAGATAAAATACGGAAGATAAGAGATCGTCTGCACCGTGCGGAGAAAGGGACGGCACTGCACCTGGTTGAGCATGAGGGCGAAGAGGATCGTGAGCGGGAACGACCAGAAGATATCCTTCAGGCCGATCACGATCGTATTGCGCAGCAGCCTTCCGAAGTACAGGCTGGTAAAGAAGCGGCGGAAATTCTCAAAGCCGATCCATTTGCTGCCCAGCAGCCCCAGCTTGATGCGGTAATTCTCAAAACCCATCAAAAGGCCGCCCATGGGCATATAGGCGAAAATGACGAAATATGCCACCACCGGCAGCAGCATGAGATAGACTTTCCAATTCCTGCGCAGGTCCTTTTGCAGGCGCTTCCCCAAAGGCTTCGCGCCGATTTGTGCCATATTCTCATCTCCTTGTATGGAGGGGTATCCCCCGGGGCGAGGGAAAAGCCGCCGCCCCGGGGAAAGGATTCATTCGTCAGCGCGCGTTGTAGCGGTCCAGCGCGGTCTGCTCGATCTCGATCGCCTCGGCGATGTTCATGCTGTTGATGCGCTCGCGGAAGGTCTCGAAGGTGTAGGAGCTGGTGCCCATGATCATCTTCGCGGATTCCTCTTCGACGAAGAGGCGGATATCCGCCATGATCGCGGCCTGGCGCTCGCCCTCTTCGGCGGACATGGTCAGCTTGTCGCTGATCACGCCGTCATCCTGGCTCTTGAGCCACTGCTGCTGGCTGAAGAGCTGCGTCTCGTTCCAGGAGCCCATAACGCGGCGGTAGTTCTCCAGCGGGGCGTTGGACATGGTGAAGCGCATACGGGCCTGGGTGACGGTGAGGCCGTCCTGGTTCGCCATGATCAGCGGACCCCAGCTGAGCGTGCCGTCTTCGTTCTCGACGTAGGATTCGTTCTCACGCACGCCGTAGTTGAAGATATTGTTGTACTCGGGGTTATAGAAGTTGTCGATCCAGCGCACCGCGATCTCCGGCTCTTCGCAATCCGTGCTGACGGAGAGGATGTACTGGTTGACGATGGTGTCCTTGATGCGCAGATGCGCCATGTCGCCCACCTGCTGCACCGGGATCGGCGTGCCGACCAGGTTGAAGTCCTCGTCGGTGGCGCCTCGGGTCAGGTAGTAGTTGCTGCCGGCGCAGGTGGCGTTATCGCACCAGGCGGCGATACGGCCGGGCAGGCGGAGAGAATCGCTGTCGGAATCCAGCGCGAAATCCGTGTAGATCAGCCCTTCGGAATACCACTGGGCCATCATCGCGAGATACTCGCCGTAGCCGTCCTCGATGGGGCCGTACTTCGCGACGCCCTGATCCTGGTAGAAATCGCGGCCGACGCCGTAGCCGGCGGACCACTCGCTGTAGCGGGAGTTGCCGTACTTCTCGATGTAGAGCGGGCTCTCGACGTTCAGCTCGTCTTTGAAGGCGGTCAGAACGGTGTGCCAGTCGTCATACGTCACGGGGATATCCAGATTCAGCTTGTCCAGATAATCCTGGCGGATGCAGGGGCCGTAGTTGGCGCCCTTGCCGTTCTCGTTGCTGTAGATGAAATAGAAGCCCCAGCGCAGGCCGCTGTCCGTGGCGCAATCCTTGGCGATGCGCTCGTTGGAGGCCAGCAGAGCGGTGTAATTGGGGGCGAGCTGGTCCATCAGCTCGTTCAGGCGCAGGAAGTAGCCGTCCTCGACGGCGGCTTCCGGGCCGCCCGCGTACATATAGCCGTCAGACTTGGCGCTGTACACGATGTCCGGCATACTGTCCGCCGCGAAGAGCAGCGTGTAGGACTCGGTCATCGCGCCCGCCGGCGGGATGATCCAATCGATATGGATGTTCGTCTGCTCCTCGAGCCACTTGAACACGTCCGCTTCGCTCGGGTCCGCGAGATTGCCCAGCTGCAGGTCCTGGATGTAGGGCCACCAGAAGGTGAAGGTGATCTTGTCTTCCGTCAGCTTCATGCCGCTCGTGTCGACGTCCGTCGTCGCGGCGAAGGCTGACCCGGCTGCGAGCATCACGAGCACGCAAACCAAAGCGAGTGCCAAGGTCCGTTTCATGGAAAACCCTCCTTCATTTGAAGCGCTGTCCGCGCTCCTTGCTGTTGTCACAATACTTCACATTCCATTAACAGAGCAAGTAACATTATCGCAAATCGCGCGCGTTCCCGGGTATCTATTTCTCTTCCCGTTATCATTTCCCCCATTGGCTCGGGCCTGTCTTGGCTTTTTTTCCCGAAAATGCTATAATGAGGCATGTTTTTTGTTAATACGCGGAGAGGGGGCGGCACCGTGAAGCAGATCCACCCCCAGGGAAAAGGCAGCGTCTTCCGCTCGATGCTGATCTCCTATCTGATCATCTTCCTGATCCCTGTTTGCCTGTTTCTGCTGGGGAGCAGGTTTTATCTGAGCGCCCTGAACGAGCAGATCTCCTCCGCCAACCAAGCTGCGCTCTCGACCCTCGCCCGCTCGGTGGATACCCAGATCGACATCCTCTTTTCCACGAGTTCCCGCCTGCTGGTCGACACGCGCACCCTGCGCCTGACGCGCCAGGAAACCGTCGCCGCGAAGCGCGATTACGAAGATCTTTCCGAGCTGCGCTCCCAGATCGTGGACGACGTTCTGCATTCCGATTATATTTCCGATATCTGCCTGTATTTCCCCAAATCGGACCTCTGGCTGTGCAAGGACGGCATCCTGCGCGGCATGGACGGTTTCCAGTACTATCTTTCCAAAAACCTGCCCATCGGCGCGGACGAGTGGGAAGCCGGCCTGCATTTCAACGGGCGCAAGAGCGAGCGTCTTGTGAACGCGAACGGGCAGCAGCTGCTTCTGGTCCACAAATACGCCAACACGCGCGCGGAGGACGCGCTGCCGAGCGTGCTCGCCGTCATCCGCGTGAACACGGAAGCCCTGCGGAGCCTTCTGGCCGCGTTCAACGACAGCGGCACCGCCGTCTTCCGCATCCTGGCCCTGGACGGAACCGCGATCCAAACCGACGACGCTTCTCTGAACGCGGCCACGATCGTCGATTCCTCCGCCGCGCAGCTGCGCTATGTCCTCTATCCCATGGCGAAGATCGCGCGCTTCGCCGCTCTCATTCGCCTGATCGTCGTCATCTTCGTCTTCGGCGTGCTCCTGAGCGGCGCGCTGATCCTGCTCTTTTCCAAGAGGCATTCTTCCCCCATCCAGCGCCTGACCGGCTCGCTCCTCTCGCAGATGCAGATGGAAACGCCGCCCGCGCAGGACGAGTACAAGCTCCTGGAGCAGGAGATCTCCTTCCTGTTGCGGAAGATCCACCGTAGCGAAGGCATCGCCGTCGAATACGAGAGCATGAAAAACGATCGGATCCTCCAGGGCCTGATGCAGGGAGCCGTCGGCGCCATCGAGAACGCGGCGGAGATCCTCGGGCGCGGTTCCGAACGGTTCGTCGTCGCGCTGCACTCCGCCGGCCGGGCCGATCTTTCCGACACGGGCCCGGAAGAGGGCGAGGGCTCCCTGGACGTGATCGACCTGATCGTCAAGACCGTCGCCAAGTATGAAAGCGGCGCGGACGAGAAGCGCTTCGTCTTCACCATGGACGGCATGATCGTCTGCCTGATCGTTCTGGGCGGCATGCCGGATCCGGACGCGCTCGACCGGATCGAGGCCAGCGCGCGCGGCAGCGCGGAATACCTTTTGAACCGGTTCAAGGTCAGCTCCAGCATCGCGGTCAGCCCCGTCGTCAACGGCGTCGAGAGCCTGCAGGAGGCGTTCGTGCGCGCGCGGGAGCTGCTGGATTATCAGCTGCTGACCGGCAGCGGAGATATCTCGGTGGTCCGCGTGGACCAGGCGCGCGAGGCGGAGGCCCCTCTGGCGCGGCCTTCTCTCGGCCCCATGTATTCCAACATGCAGCTGTTCGTGGAGCAGGTCCAAAGCCACAGCTATGCTCTCGCGCGGCAGACTTTCCTGAGGACGCTGGCGGAGCGGATCCCCTCCTCCTCCCCGGGCGATCCCAGGCCCGTCCGCATGCATCTTTTCGCCATGGCCGATCTGCTCGCGATGACCATAAAGGATCTGGACGAGGAGGTCGCCTCCCATATTCGCCGCGAAGCACTGCTGGAGGACCTGTATTCCTGCGAGAGCGTTTCCTCTCTCCACGCGTGCGCGGAAGAGGTTTTTTCCGAGCTGGAGAAGCACAGCGCGCAATCCAGACACGGCGTCGAGCGCGGTCAGCGGATCCTGTCCTTCCTGGGCGAGCATTATCAGGAGCCGGAGATCAACGTGAACACGCTCTCCCAGCAGTTCGATTTGAGCCCCTCCTATGTCTCGATGCTGATCAAAAAGCAGACCGGCCTTTCCGCGGTGGACTACATCCACAGCCTGCGCATCGGGCAGGCGAAGCGCCTCCTCAGGGAGCAGCCGGATATGCTCATCAAGGACGTTTCCCGGGAGGTCGGCTATGGCACCTCTCTCAACCTGATCCGCGCTTTCAAGCGTTACGAAGGGATGACGCCGACACAGTTCCGCGAGTCCATGTAGCAATCGAATCCACCGATGCCGCCGGGGAATCCGGAGGCGCAGACTATATTGAAGATGGCCTTTCGGCAGCTGTTCCGGAACAAGGAGCAGTTGCCGAAAGGCCGTACAATACAGGAAAAACCGGTCATTTGCCGACGCGCATGCCGAAAAGATCCCGGAAGTCTTCCACCACTTGCTCGCCATGCAGGATGACGATCGGGGGTTCTTCATCCTCGAATTCCCGCAAACGAAGGCCAAGAAGACGAAACCTGTCCGGGAATCATTGCAGCTGTCCAGAAGCGTGGGTATTGCATTGACGCGCTTGTCGCTGAAGGAAATCCCCGTTTCCGGGGCACAAAAAAAAGACCAAACCGCTCAAACCCAGTGTTTATCGGGTTTTCCTGATTCAGTCCTATTCGTTCGCCAGCATCGGCGCCGTCCCACGGGGTCAGCCTGGCCTTCAGGAGCCGGACGGCAGACGGAATGCCGTTCCGGCTTTTTTTGTGCTTATGGCCGCGTCGGCGGGCTGGTCCAGAGCCGGGGCGTCTCTCCGCCTCCGGGGCCGCGGCGCGGATAGCCGCGCAGACGCTGTTCAGGCGCGGCTGGGCGGTTTCGTCTCAGGCCCGACGGCCCCTGTCACGGGGCTGCTCTCTCAGCCCAGGATCGTCAGGGGGATGAGCAGCGGCGTGGGGCGGCCCTCGACGCGCAGCTCGACCACGGCGTGGTTCGTGCCCTCGACCTTCTCGCCCGCGAGCAGGGTGATCTCGGTGGTGGAATGCCCCAGGGCGAGGCTCTGGGCGACGCCCCCGTGGATGCCGGAGGGCTGGCTGGCGTGCAGGTGCCGCCTGCCCAGGGCCTGCCAGCCCTCGGGAAGGTAGAAGCTGGCCTCGAAGCCCTTCTGGTCGGACATATTGCCGCGCAGGGCCACGGTGATCTTCATCTTCAACGCGCCGCCGGCCTCGATGACGGGCTCGCGCTCGAATTCCACCAGGGCCTCGGCGAAGGTGTTGCGCACGGTGAAGGAATACTGGGCGCGACGCCCCAGTTCGGCGGCGAAGGAGGCGCCCATCATGGCTTTGGGGTCGACGGCGGAGAAATCGCTCGGGCCGTCGGTGAGGACAAACCCGGGGCCCTTTTGGGCCAGGACGGCGTTGGGCGTGCGCATGGTCGCGCCGAGCAGGCTCATGACGCAGTCCGTCAGCTCCGTGCAGGAGGCGGGGAAATAGCCGTGCCCCTTGATGACGGACATGGTGACGATCTCGTCGCCGATGTGCTCGCGCCAATCCTCGGGGATGGCCCGCATGCCGCCCATGATGCCCAGCAGCGAGCCGATCGTCGCGCCGGTGCAGTCCGTATCGTCGCCGCAATCGATGCCGATGATCATGGATCTCTTGAAATCGCATCCGCCCCAGAGGAGCCCGACGATCACGAAGGCCACGTTACAGGGGGCCTGGAACCAGCCCAGGCCCGCGTCCGCGCTCATCCGAACGAGCGTTTCGCGCGCCTCGAGCCAGGTCTTTCCCTCGTCGAAAGCGGCCACTGCTGCGCGCACCAGCTTCGCGACGACGCACGTCTCCGGGATCTTGCTCAGGCCGATCCCGATCAGCGCGCGGATATCCCGCACCACGAAGGCCGCCGCCTCCATGGCCGCGATGAACAGCGTCGCCATGGAACCCTCGCCGTAGCCGTGGTCCACGCTGGCGTCCTCGAAGGCGAAGCGCATGGCGGCGTCCGGATCGCCGGGATGGGTGCAGGCCCAGATCTCCGTGCGGATCCATGCGCCGTTGGAATGCTTCCATTCCTCGTTGAAGATCTCGCCGCTCATGGGCGGCACGATGCCCGCGCGCAGGTTGCTCTTGCCCACGCCGTACTCGTTCCAGCTCGGCCCGATGAAGCTGAGCCAGTATTCCGCCAGCACCTTGCTGTCCACGTTCTCCGGGCCCATCTCGTCCATGGCGCGCAGCCAGACGAGCTGCAGGTCCAGATCGTCGTTGGGCAGGACCACGCCCTTTTCCGTGGCGAAGCCTTGGATATCGTTCACGGCCTGGGAGCCCTCGTAGGGCGTGCCCATCGTGCCGCCGATGTTCTTGCCCACCCAGCAGGCGAGGATGCGGTCTCTGAGTTCTTCGCGGTTGTATTTGAGCATGTTCCTTCGTCTCCCTTCGCGTTCGATTTTTCCGTATCGCGCGCTACCGTCGGTAGTAGGCGCACAAGAGCCTGATATACGGCCCTTCCAGCCTGTGCTTTACGCAAAACAGGAGCGTCCGCGTCAGCGCCCGGTCGATCTGCCGCCGCTTGTGGTTCCCCTCTTTCCGCGCGCGCTCCTTCCGGGTGCGCAGGTCCACCTGGTCCAGCCGGAATTGCTCGCTCTCCGCCGCGTCCCGCCGGAACCAGGAGAGGATGGCCTCTGGCGGTTCGTCCTTCAGGCGCTTGACGCGCTGGAACAGCGAGCCGGCCAGGAGCTGGAAATAGATCGTGGAGGAGATCTCCCGCCCCTGCCGGACGCCCAGCTCCGTCATGATGCCATACATGTAAGGAATGAGCAGCTTTTTCTGCTCCCAGCTGGAAAGGATGTTGCCCTTGGTCACCTTCGAGAGGGATGCGGGCACGTCCAGCTTGTAGTAATACAGCGTATCCCGGAGCGCCGCGATCGAACGCGCCTTGCGCATCACGGCGAGGTTGAAGCAGAAATCCTCGGCGAAGGTCCTGCCCTCGAGAAAGCGGACATCCCCGTCCGCGAAGATCGCCGCGCGGAAGAGCCGGTTGCAGGGCGAGCCGCACAGCGGGTCCAGGTGGTAGACGCCGATGAGGTCGAAATACTCCTGCACGGACAGCGTCGCTCGCGCTTCGGGGTGGGTCTCGCCGATGATCTCCCCGCCGCGCACCTGGTAATACCCGCATATGCACACGTCCGCGCCGTCCGCCCGGATCGCCTCGTGCAGCTTTTGGGTCATCTCGGGGTCGATCGTATCGTCCGCGTCCACGAACTGCAGATATCCCCCCCGCGCCATCCCGATGCCCAGGTTCCGCGCCGCGCTGGCGCCGCGGTTCTCCGTGGCGACGACCACGACGCGCGGGTCCTTCTCCCGATAGCGCGAATACACCTCTCTGGAATCGTCGGTCGAGCCGTCGTCGATGACGATGATCTCGATGTCGTGGTACGTCTGCGCACAGACCGAATCCAGGCACTGCGCGAGGTGTTCCCTCTTGTTGTATACGGGGATGACGATCGAGACCAGATCGGCTGTCGGTTCCACCCGGGGCATGGGACCACCCCTCTTTCTCCCGGATCCATTCGCTTCCACGCCCTATTGTACTCTCGATGCGGGCGCTTCGCAATCATACCGGGACGGTTTGGCGAAAAAAACGCCCTGCCGCCTTCCCGCGCGAAAAATGTTCCCATCCGGCGCTCGTTCCGCCGCATTCTTCTGGTATAATATCAGGGAAGGAGCGTGAAGTGAAATGAAACGGTTGGTCTCCATCCTCTTGGCGCTGCTGCTCGTCCCCGCGGGAGCGCTGGCGGCGTTTTCCGAATCGAGCGCCGCGTTCGACCCGGCCCTGGCGCAGGAGGCCCTGCAGATCGCGGAGATGTGCTACGCGCCTCCCATGCAGGCCTCGCTGCTGGAGGCGTCCGGCTACAGGTGCCTCGGCGCGTTCAACTATGAGCGCCCGGAAGGCGATACGCGCCATATCGCCGCGTACACGCTGTACGACCGCGCGGGAGAGGACGGCCGCACGGAGGTCGTCATCGCCGTCCGTGGCACGGGCGAGGGCGAGTGGCCCCTCAATATGGAGCTCATGCCCTCGGGCGATTATTCTCTCCCCTACGCGGAAAACTTCTACCTGGCCGCCCGGGATATCCTGGAGACGAACGCCGCCTACCTGGATTCCCTCGCAGACCCGGCCTTCCTCGTCACCGGCCACAGCCGCGGCGCGGCGGTCGCCAATCTTCTCGGCGCGGAGCTCACGGAGCGCTACGGCGCGGAAAACGTCTTCGTCTACACCTTCGCCACCCCGCGCACCGTGCGGGAGGGCGGCGAAGCGTACGGAAACATCTTCAACGTGATCAACCCCGCGGATATCGTGACCTACCTTCCCTTCCCGCAGTGGGGCTTCGGGCGCAACGGCGCGGATATCCTCCTGCCCGTGGACGACGCGGCCCTGCTACCGGCCGCCCAGGCGGCTTACGAGGCCAGGGGCGACAAGACGGGCGATTACGCCGCGCCCCTGGGCGGCAGCGCCGCCACCCAGACGCTCGTCGAGGCCCTCGCGGCGCTCATGCCCGATCCCTCCCAGGGCTACGATATCCGCCACGCCCTCGCCCACACCGGCGAGGCGGTCCCGGACGAGGAGGGCCTCACGGCGGGGGAGTTCCTTCTGCTGCTCATGGAGGGCGGCCTCCTCTCGACCGGCTCCAGCGCACAGCTGGCCCAGGTCTACCAGGCCGAGAACGACTTCACGCCCGTGCTCGTGGCCATGGCCTCCACCCTGGACGCGAGCGGAACCTCCGCCCTCGGCGCGGCGCACATGCCCGCCATGTACGGCGCCTGGCTCACGGCCGCTTTCGGCCAATAAAACGTCCTCGCGCGCTGCGGCCCCGGTCCTTTTCAGGACCGGGGCCGCCTTTTTGCCTTCTTCGGTGAAATCAGAGCTGGTTTCCCGCCTCCACGTAGGGCAGGATGGAGATCTCCAGGTTGCCGTTGCGCGTGCGCAGTTCGTCGATGAAGGCCTTCTCCTCGCCCGGCTCCTTCATGCGGATCCGGAAGGAGAGGCGAAACATGGAGCCCATGCCCGTGGTCTTGACGCCGACGTTCTCCACGCTCTTGAGGTAATGCTGGAAGGTGTCCGCGAAGACGCCCGCGTAGTCCAGCGATTCGGGAATGGTCACCTTGAGGAGCCTTTCCTCCTGCTGGGCGGCGTGGTCGAACAGTTTGACCGAGGAGAGGGCGACGAACAGCGCCCCCATGCCCACCAGCGTGAGCACGCCGTAGGCGATGTAGCCCATGCCGAAGGCCACGCCCGCGCCCATGGCGATGAGCACCGCGGCGATCTCGTCGGCGCTGCCCTGCGCGGAGCGGAAGCGCACCAGGGCGAAGGCTCCGCCGAAGGCCACGCCCGCGCCGATGTTGCCGTTGACGAAGGTCAGCACCATGCCGACCACGAAGGGGATGATCGAGGAGACGATGAAAAAGCGGCGGTTCGCCCGCACCCGGAAGGACATCAGCCAGGAATAGAGCATGCCTGAGACCAGCGCGGCGGCGGCCATCGCGAAGAACTGCGCGGGGGTGACGGAAGCGGAATAGATGGAATCGAACATGACGGACCCTTCTTTCTCTCAGACTGCTCTCGCGAGGGGAGCGAGCTGCTGTCGGAACGCTTCGCCGTATTTGGAGAAGCTGCTTTTGTAGATGCGCCCCTCGTCCAGGATGCGCGTGAGCCACAGGGGCATGGCCTCCTGCACCTTGATCTCCAGGATGGTATCCCCCGCCGGGCGGAGAAGCTCGCCCTCCATGGTATAGCGTAGGTCCAGGTGATCGACGCGGTAGCGCGGGTTGTAATCGATGGTGAGGCGCAGATCCCCGCCCGGCTCGAAGTACGCCTCGCGGTCGTAGATGATTAGGCAGGCGGGCGAAAGCGCGGGATAGCGGTCGCGGAAGTAGGTGATCTCCCGGTTGATCTGCCCGCCCGCGCAGATGTCTCCGCTGCCGGCGAAGAACTTCTCCACCAGGGGGATGGTGCTCTGCACACGCCGTTTGTAGACAACGCCGTAAGCCTTGCGCTTGAGCTCCAGGTACACCGGGGAATCCTCCGTCGCCAGGCCGTAGGAGCGCAGGCGGATCTTTTCTTTGAAATCCGGCTTTTCCACGGATGCGCGGATGAGCTGGTAGCTGGCTGTGTCGTAATAGAGCGAGGCGATGGAGGTGCGCCCGTACTGGTCCAGGAGCATATGCCCCTCCAGCCTCTTCACGAGGTATTCGGTCTGGGCGGCGCTGAGAAGGTATTTGAGCTCGTACCGCTTCATGACCACGATCGGTCCGGCCATGTTTCCGCCCCTTTCTATAGGCTGATCTGC
>CACZOT010000258.1 GCA_902782795.1 uncultured Eubacteriales bacterium
AGGTTTCCGGAGGGAGAGTCGAGGGTATGGAGAGGGTACGCATCCTCATCGCGGACGACAACAGCGCGGTGCGCGCGCAGCTGGGGCAGGCAATCGCCGCCCAGGCGGATCTGGAGCTGGCGGGCGAGGCCGCCGACGGCGAGGAGGCCCTGCGCCTGGCGGAGCGCCTCAAGCCGGACGTGCTGCTGCTGGATATCGTCATGCCCCGCCTGGACGGGTTCGGCGTGCTGGAGGCCCTCGCCGCCTGCGAAGAGGCTCCGCGCGTGATCGTGCTCTCCGGCCTTCTGCGCGACGATTTCATCGAGCGCGCCATGCGCATGGGCGCCGCCTACTATATGATCAAGCCCGCCGCGCCGGAGACCGTGCTCAGCCGTGTGCGCGAGCTCTGCGCCATGCCCGGCGCTTCCAGGGAGGCAGCCCCGCCCGCGCTCCGCCCCGCCGCTTCGCCGGACGAGGAGATCGCCAATTTCTTTCTGACCATCGGCATCCCCGCGCACATCAAGGGGTACCAGTACCTGCGGGAGGCCGTGCGCATGGTCATGGAGGACCGCTCCCTCCTCAGCCGCATCACCAAGGAGCTCTACCCTGGCGTGGCCCGCGCCTTCGGGACCAGCGCCAGCAAGGTCGAACGCGCCATGCGCCACGCCATCGAGGTCGCCTGGAGCCGCGGCCGCCTCGACAGCGTCAATTCCCTGTACGGCTACCGCGTCTTCACCCCGGAGGACAAGCCCACCAACGGCGAGTTCATCGCCCTCGTCGCCGACAAGCTCTCCCTGCGCAAGCCCGCCTAGCGCGGGAGGGACGCCAGGGGCTCCGCCCCGTTGGGGCTACGGCGGGGGCTCGTCCCGCGCCCTTCTTAAGGGACTTCGTCCCTTAAGAAGCCCCTATTGGGGGATTTCTTGCAATAGAAAATATGGCAATTCTCTTAGAACGAAGCGAGCTCCGGTACCCTTGCAACAGGATACCGGAGCTTCTTTTTGTGAAATCCCCCGGTTGAGGGGTCCAGGGGGGAATCATTCCCCCCCCTGGCGGGGTGCAGGGCGGAGTCCCTGCCCATATCCCCGGGCGTGTTGCGGAATTTACGCACGTTTGCTATACTACCTTTTTATAAGCGGAAACGTGAAAAAACGAGGTGCAAAAACATGGATTTCAAAGCTCTGATCGCGGGCGAGATCGTCTCGGCCCTGGAAGTGGTTTACGGCGAAGCGGGCGTCACGGCGGAAGTGGTGGCGGGCGCGCTGGAGCTGCCGCCGGATCCCTCGATGGGAGATTACGCCTATCCCTGTTTCCGGCTGGCGAAGGTGCTGCGCAAAGCGCCGCCGATGATCTCGGACGCCCTGGCCGGCGCGATCGACGGCTTCCCCGGGCGGGTGGAATCCGTCAAGGGGTATCTGAATTTCTATATCGACCGGGCGCTGTACGCAGGCGAGGTCGTTGGCGAAGTGCTCGCCGCCGGGGAACAATACGGCTCCGGTACGGATGGCGCGGGCAAGACGGTCTGCCTGGACTATTCCTCCATCAACATCGCCAAGCGCTTCCATATCGGGCACCTGCCCAGCACCATCATCGGCAACGCCCTGCGCAACATCTATGATTTCCTGGGCTACCGCACGGTGAGCATCAACCACCTGGGCGATTGGGGCACGCAGTTCGGCAAGATGATCGCCGCCTACAAGCTCTGGGGCGACAGGGAGACGGTGGAAAAGGGCGGCGTGGACGAGATGGTCAAGCTCTATGTGCGCTTCAACGCCGAAGCCAAGGAGAACCCCGCCCTGGACGATCAGGGCCGCGCCTGGTTCAAGGCCATCGAGGACGGCAATGAGGAGGCCCTCGCCATCTTCGAATGGTTCAAGCGCGTCACGCTGGAGGACGCCGCGCGGGTCTACGAGATCCTCGGCATCCGCTTCGATTCCTATGCCGGCGAGAGCTTCTACAACGACAAGATGGGCCCGGTCATCGATGAGCTGCGCGAAAAGGGTCTGCTCAAAAAGGACCAGGGCGCCGAGATCGTCGATCTGGAACAGTGGGGCATGCCGCCGGCCATCATCCTGCGCTCGGACGGCGCGACGCTCTACGCCACGCGCGACATCGCCGCGGCCAAGTACCGCCACGACACCTACGATTTCGCCAAATGTCTGTACGTGGTCGCCTATCAGCAGGACCTGCACTTCAAGCAGATCTTCAAGGTGATGGAGCTGCTCGGCTGGGATTGGGCCAAGGGCTGCGAGCACGTCAACTTTGGCATGGTCTCCTACGAGGGCCAGACGCTCTCCACGCGCGAGGGCCGCATCGTCTATCTGGAGGACCTGCTCAACCAGTCTATCGCCAAGGCGCTGGAGATCATCCGGGAAAAGAGCCCGGATCTCGAAAACAAGGAAGAAGTCGCGCGGCAGGTCGGCGTGGGCGCGGTGGTCTACTACGGCCTGTACAACAACCGCATCAAGGACGTGGACTTCTGGTGGGACCGCGCCCTCAACTTCGACGGCGAGACCGGCCCTTACTGCCAGTACACCTACGCGCGCGCCTCGAGCGTTTTGCGCAAGGCGGGCGAAGTTTCCGCCGAGCCGGACTATTCCGCCCTTTCCGACGCCGAGGCCCAGGACGTCGTGCGCCTGCTCGAGCAGTTCCCCGCCCTCGTGCGCGAGGCCGCGAACCGCAACGAGCCCTCCCTGATCACGCGCTACACGGCCGAGCTGAGCAAGGCCTTCAACAAGTTCTACTATGAGCGCCGCATCCTCGACGACGATCTGGGCGCCCGCGCCGCGCGCATCGCCCTGACGAAGGCCGCCCGGCAGACCCTGGGCACCGCCCTTCGCCTCATCGGCATCGCCGCCACGGAGAGGATGTAAGCCGTGCTTACGGAGCGCGCCCTGCGCGTCCTGGAGGCGCATGTGTTCCTCGCGGACCCCGTCGCGGACGCGCGGGCGTTCCTTTTCGAGATGCTCGATCCCACGCCGGACCGGGGAGACATGCTCTACCGCTATGAGCACTCCCTGCGCGTGGCCGCGATCGGCCGCGCGATAGCCCGGGCGGAGGGCCTGCCGGAGGAACCGCTGGTCCTGGCCTGTCTCCTGCACGATATCGGCTACCGGGACAGCCTCGCGCTCGATGAGTACTCCCGCCATCATCTGATCGGCGCTGAGATCGCGCGGGAATACCTCGCGAAGGCGGGATATGACGCGGCGCTCTCCCGGGAGATCGTCCTGGGCGTGGAGCGCCATTGCCTGACGGACAGCCTGCCCGCGGACATGACGGTCTTCCAGACGACCGTGCGCGACAGCGACGATATCGACCGCTGCGGGCCCATCCGTACGGCGATGCTCCTGGGCCGCTGCGTGGACGAAAAGACCGACGCGCAGATCCTTGCCGCCTGCGAGGAGGCCGTCGCGCGGACAAAGCGCTTCGCCGCCCTGCCGCGCGGCACGGCAACGGCGCGCCGCCTGATCGACGAGCGCTGCGAAAAGCGCGTGTCCCTCCTGGAGGAGCTCGCGGCCCAGGCGCGCATGGCATAAGAAACACGAGAGGAGGAGGGGCCTGTGAAAAAGCGCATGCGCGAGCGGATCGACCTGAAGAAGGTCACGGCGCTGGCGGTGTTCATCAACGCCCTGCAGATCCTCGCGGTGGCGGCCATGGTGGTCTATCTCTTCGCGGCGAAGCTCTACCGCTCCAACCTGGAGCTGGCGGCGATGGTCGCGGTAGCCCTGGTGGTGGTCTGGGGCGCGGTCGTGGATATCCGCGACGCCCGCGTCGCACGCCGCGCTGGGGAGGAGAGCGATATGCTCGAGGACGCCCTCGGCCAGCTGGAAACGCTCAATCTCACCCTGCGCAAGCAGCGGCACGATTTCCTCAACCACCTGCAGGTGGTCTTCGGGCTGATCGAGCTGGACCAGAAGGACGAGGCGCGCGAGTATGTGGAGCGCATCTACGGCGATATCCAGAAGGTGGGCCGCTCCATGAAGACCGCCCTCCCCGCCGTGAACGCCCTGCTCGCCGCCAAGATGGCCGATTGCGATCGCCGCGGCGTGCAGGCCGCGTTCGATATCTCCTCCGATTGGCAGGGCATGCCCGTGCCCGCCTGGGAGATCTGCCGCGTGCTGGGCAATCTCATCGACAACGCCCTGGACGCCCTCGAGGGAACGGAGGGCCCGCGCCTGCGCCTGGCCATGGGCGAGACGCTCACCGCCTACACCTTCTCCGTGGAGGACAACGGCCCCGGCATTCCCGAAAACGCGCGCGAGCGCGTCTTCCAGGCCGGGTTCACCACCAAGCGCGCCGGGCACGGCATGGGCCTGGCCATCGTGCGCGAGATCATGACCGAGAGCGGCGGCGAGATCAGCGTCTCCTCCCGCCCCGGCCAGACCGTCTTCACCGGCTCCGTCCCGCGCGAAGCGTCCGCCGCCGAGGCGCGGTAATTGCGCGTGCGGGGGTTCGCCGGGGAAACGCGGGGAGTGCGCCAGGGGCTCTGCCCCTGGACCTGCAGAGGGAGGGGCCTGAAAGGCCCGACTAGCGGTAGCCGGTTCTGATTGTAGGAGCGCCCGACCGAAAGGGAGGGCAGAGGGCGAGCAAACCGAAG
>CACZOT010000259.1 GCA_902782795.1 uncultured Eubacteriales bacterium
AACGAGAAGCTCACCGTCACCGAGACGCTGAACATCCTCAACAAGAAGAGCGGCCTGCTGGGCATCTCCGGCAAATCCAGCGATATGCGCGCCGTCTGGACCGAGGCCGACAAGGGCGATGAGAACGCCCAGACCGCTCTGGATATGTGGGCCTACGGCATCCGCAAGTACATCGGCGCCTACGCCGCCGCCATGGGCGGGCTGGACGCCATCATCTTCACCGCCGGCATCGGCGAGAACGACGGCCGCGGCCGCGCCAAGGTCTGCGAGGGGCTGGAGTTCCTCGGCGTCGAGCTGGACAAGGAGATCAATTCCAAGCTGCGCGGCCGCGAGGCGAAGATCTCCTCCGAGAAGAGCAAGGTGCAGGTCTGGGTCATCCCCACCAACGAGGAGCTGGCCATCGCCCGCGACACCCTCGGCCTCGTGACCAAATAACCACGCCGCGACGCGTCGGAGCAAGGCCGCGGACACACCGTCCGCGGCCTTGCTCCCGCAAAACTTAACACGCCCCGAGGCCTCTCCCGCCCGCGCAAAGGATTGACAGACGCGCCCGGCGAGGGTATACTAGTAAGGCTTGTTTAGGTCTGCGTTTGTGCAGGCCGGCGGCGAACATGACGGCAGGAGGAACACCGTGCGCATCGATCTTTCCGCCCCCTTGCGCGATTCCGGCCAGAGCTACCCGTTCTCGGCCGATCTCGAGCTGGAGCCCATCGTCTATCTGGACGACCCGGTGGCGTTTTCCAACGTGCACGCAGAGGGCGTTCTCATCGGCGCGGGCGAGAGCGTGGAGATGCGCGCCACCGTGTCCGCCGACGTTACGTCCCGCTGCGCGCTCTGCCTCGAAGAGGCCAAGGCGCACCTTGCGGCCGAGACGGTCGACCGCTTCTCCCGCACGCCCAATGAGGATGAGGACGAGTACCTCATCGAGGGCTATTCGGCGGACCTGACCAAGCCCGTGTTGGACGCGCTCCTTCTGGAGATGCCGATGCGGTTTTTATGTCGGCCTGACTGCAAGGGCCTCTGCCCCGTCTGCGGGCAGAACCGAAACAACGGAAGCTGCACCTGCGAGCAGGACTCTTGATCAAAGGCGCATTGCAGCCAACCCGCCGCCCAAGGGCGGCTCACGCTTAGGGAGGGCTCGCCCCGCCCATATCCCCCAAAGAGGTCGAGGAGGTGGAACACCATGGCAGTACCGAAGGGCAAAGTATCCAAGGCCCGCCGCAATTCCCGCCGCGCGGCGAACTGGAAGCTGCAGCTTCCGGGCATCGTGAAGTGCCCGCGCTGCTCCCAGATGAAGCTTGCGCATCATGTCTGCAAGAACTGCGGATATTATGATGGCCAGGAAGTCATCAAGGTGGAAACCGAAAAGAAGGCTTGACCGCCTCGGCCGTGCTTTGGCATGGTCTGTTCGGGAACAGGAAACACAGCCGGAAGGAGCGTATGCCCCTTCCGGCGTTTCTGTTTTTGGGTTTTCGCAGGCGGTCAATCCGCCATGCGGACACGCCGCCAGACGGCCTCCTTTTCCTCCCTGGCGCCAGTAAATACGGGCCAAGCGTCGATGCCGTCCCCCGCGCGCCGCGGGACGATGTGGAAATGCAGATGCCCGACGGATTGCCCCGCCGCCGCGCCGCTGGCGTTCAGGACGTTCACGCCCTCGTAGCCGCACGCCTGTACCAGGTGGCGCGCCACGGTCCGCACAGCGCGGATCACCCGCGCCGCCGTCTCCTCGCCGCAGTCGAGCAGGCTTTCCGCGTGCTCCCTGGGGATGACGAGGATGTGCCCGTCCACGTCGTCCGCCGCGTCCATGAAGGCCATGGCGCGCTCGTCCTCCCAGACGCGCAGGCAGGGGAGCTCCCCGCGCGCGATCCTGCAGAAAACGCAATCGTTCATTGGAGTCCTCCTTCCGTTCAAACCGCTTCGCCCAGCCCCACGCTGAGGATGTGCCGCGTGGGGAAAAACTCGTACAGATGCAGATACGCGACCCGCCCCGCGAAGGAGCGGAACTCCTTCAGGGCGATGGGTAGCGCCGCGAGGACGCGCTCGCGATCGTCGATGAGCAGCGTGGCGTGCGGCGTCCAGCCGAATTCCCGGCCGAAACGCTCCTTCAACGAGAGCAAGGCTCCGTCCGTATCCGGCGCGGCGAAGAGGACCTCTCCCCCGCCGAACACGCCGATGTGGTTGAAGGCCACCGGGAAGGTACGCGTGTCCGCCGCGACCTCCCGCAGGAGCTCGCACAGCCGCGCTTCCTCCTCCGGCGCGGAGGGTAAGGAGCCGAGGGTCGCGTGCATGGGGATGCCCATGGTCTGCCGGCCCGTGAAGCCCGCCTCCAGGATGCGCTCCTGGATTCCCGCGAGGGCCCGTTCGGTCGCGTCGTCAAAGCCCGCCAGAACGTACAGCCGTTTCCCGTCCATCCGGATCGCCGCCTTTCTCCACTGTGATTTGGCCCAGTATAGCATGCCCCGTGCAGGCCGTCAACACAGCACTTTTCGCCCCCGCCGCCCGTCCAACGGGCAGGGGATTTGCACTCTTTGTTGCGTCATGGTATAATATAGTCTGGGAATTCGGAGGATTCCGGGTCGGCGAGCCCTCGAGAGGCACGCCGACAAACATGGTGTCATACCGTTTAGGAATCCGAAGGATTCCGGGTCGGCGGGCCCTCCAAAGGCACGCCGACAAACATGGTATAATAGGAGTCTCCAAGTCTGGCATTTCACGACGGACCATGCTATAAAAGGAAGACCGATCATGAAAAAATGGCTAATCTGCCTGTGCGCGCTCCTGCTGTTCCTCACCGGGGCGGCCCTCGCCGAGGACGAATGCGCGCACGACGGCGGCATGCAAAGTCTCGGCGCGGAGGAGCACGCCTGCCTGCTGTGCGGCGAGCGCTTCGCCCACGAGGTCGAACAGCGCCAGGTCGCGCCGACCTGCTGCTCCGTGGGCTACACGATGGACGTGTGCCCCGCCTGCGGCTGGGAGGGCGCGCAGTACGATTTCATCGCCCCGAGCGGCAAGTACCACCTCTGGGAGGATTGGACCACCGCCAGCGAGGCCACCTGCACCCAGCCGGGCCAGCGGCGGCGCTTCTGTTCGCTCTGCGGCGAGATGCAGACCGAGGAGATCCCCGTCACGGCGCACCGCGTCACCTACCTGATCGTCGATCCGGACTGCCTGCAGGACGGCTACACGGTCGAGGTCTGCGCGGACTGCGGCTGGGAAGGCGCGAAGACCAACATCGTCCCCCGCGGCGCGCAGTACCACGCCTGGGGCCCGTTCGAGGAGACCCTCGCCCCCGGTTGCGAGACCAACGGCGAGCAGATGCGCATCTGCGAGATCTGCGGCGCGGTGCATCGCCAGGAGATCCCCGCGCTCGGCCACGCGCCGGTGGAGACCGTTGTCCCGCCCACCCAGGAGGCCGACGGCTACACGGTCGAAACCTGCTCGCGCTGCGGCGCCGAGCTCTCCGACCGCTCTGATTTCCAGCCCGCGCTCCTCTTCTCCGAGGAGTATTCCGCCCGCGAGGCGGACGGCGCCCCCGCGTCCGGCGTGAACTCAGCCGGGCTGCTGGTCGCCCCGGAGGGCGCGGCGGTGCTCGTCCTCCAGGCCGATCCCGGCGCGCGCGTTTCCGTGCATGCGGACAGCGAATGGTTCGCCCGCAACGGCGTGGACTTCGTCGCCGTGGAGACGCGCGGCCTCTCCGTGCGCTTCGCCCCGCAGCAGGCGCTCGTGTGCATCAGCGAGGATGATGGCGCGTTCTCCGTGACCACCTCCCTCTATACCGACGGCTTCAGCGAGGACGAGGGCGATTACGTTGACGGCGCCTTCTGCGCGACGGGCGACAGCGGCGGCCCCGTCGTGCTCTGTGCCCGCTTTCTCTGCGTGACCCTCCCCGCCGGCGCGCGCAGCGTCATGATCACGCGGGAGCCGTAATCCCTTTTTTTCTGATCAATTCCCCCTTCATCACACACGCGAAAGGATCGACCATGCGAAATAAAGGACTGCGCGAGCGCGTTTGCGCGCTGATCATGCTGCTCGTGCTCTGCGCCGCCCAGCTGGGCAGCGCGGAGACGATCGGAATTCCCGGCGAAAGGGTGCTGCTGGAGGAGGACATCGTCTCGGAAGCGGCCATCCTCATGGAGGCGAGCACGGGCACGGTGCTCTTCGAGAAGAACCCGGATCGCGCCATGTTCCCCGCGAGCACCACCAAGGTGATGACGTGCCTCCTCGCCCTGGAATACGGGCGGCTGGACGAGGTCGTCACCATTCCGCAGGAGGCGTCGGACGTGCCGAAGGATTCCTCGCTGGTGCCGGTCACGGTCGGCGAGCGGATGTCCATGCGCGATCTCGTCTACGGCCTCATGCTCCATTCCGGCAACGACGCCGCCAACGCCGTAGCCGCGATCGTCGGGGGCTCGGTGGAGGCGTTCGTGGCGCGCATGAACGAGAAGGCCGCCGCCCTGGGCATGACGGGCACGCATTACTCCAACGCCCACGGCTACCACGCCGACGACCACTACACCACCGCGCGCGATATGGCCATCCTGGCGCGCGAGGCCCTCAAGGACGAGACCTTCCGGCAGATCGTCGCCACGCCCGGCTACGTCCTGCCCTCCACCAACAAGCGCGATACCGCCCTGAAGATCGTCTCCACCAACGAGATGCTCCTGCCCAATTCGTCCTATTATTACGAGGGCTGCATCGGCGTCAAGACCGGCTTTACCCGGGCCGCCGGGCAAACCTTCATCGGCGCGGCGGAAAGAAACGGCGTCACGCTCATCGCCGTGGTGCTCAAGAGCGCCGATAACAAGGACGATCCCCAGCGCTGGGTCGATACCGCCCGCATGCTGGATTTCGGCTTCTCCCGCTACACCAGCTACACCTTTTCCCAGCTCTATTCCATGGGCCCAGCCGCGGTGAATATCGCCGGCTTCGCCCCGGACGATCCCTATAACGGCGCGCTCACCCTGCGCGCCGAACGCGTCACGGACGATTTCTCCATCCCCTGCCTGGACGGCGATACCGCCGCCGCCATGCAGAACCTGCGCGACGGCCTGCGCTATGAGATCAGCCGCGAGCTCGCCGCGCCCGTCGCCGCGGGGGATATCATCGGCACGGTGACGTACACCGCCCCCGACGGCCGCGTTGCCTCGGCGACGCTCGTCGCCTCGCGCGATATCGCCGCCGCGCCCGTCGTGACCGAGCCGGAGACGCCGCCCTTCCTCGCTGGCGTGGATTGGAACGCCGCGCGCCAGGTGCTGCGCTGGGGGCTGATCGCCCTGGCGGCGCTGATCGTGCTCAGCGGCGTGCTGCGCGCTCGACGCAACGCCCGGCGCCGTCGCCGCAGACGCGAGCGCGAACGCGCGCGCCCCGCCTCCGTCCGCCAGCGCGGCACGTACCGCAGCCGCGACTCCTATTACAGCTGACCTCCGGCCGAAAAAAAATTTCAAAAAAGGGCGAAAACCTCTTTACAAAACCTGTCCGGCGTGTTATAATATCTCTCGCAGTCCAACGAGGGGCATTAGCACAGTTGGTAGCGCGCCACAATGGCATTGTGGAGGTCAGGGGTTCGACTCCCCTATGCTCCACCATCAGGACTGCAAAAAGACTCCCCTGACAATCGTCAGGGGAGTCTTTTTGCAGTCCCGTTTGTTCAAGAGCATTGGATGTCGAACGGGTCCGCAGACGAGAATTCGGCTCCCTACGTTCTCTTATTTCTGATTGGTATAGTGTCTCTGAATCAGATCTTTGATATACCCCATCATCGTGCGATCCGTAACTTTGATCTGGCAATTTCCATTGCCGTGATTCCGCGGGGTCATCCAACACGCCGAACA
>CACZOT010000260.1 GCA_902782795.1 uncultured Eubacteriales bacterium
CAGCTGGCGTACCCTTCCGACGAGGTCGGCAACCATCTCATCAGCTGGGACGATCTGGACGAAAAGGGCATCAACCCTTATACCGACGTCCTCACCGAGAAGCGCTACCGCGAGCTCTTCGGCGAAGAGGTGCTCCACCCCTTCACCGGCATGGATTACGTGCGCCTGTACAAGCAGATCGCCCCGAACGCGGAGATCTTCCTCGCCAACGACGTGCGCGAGATGCTCAAGTACACCAAGCATGTCATCTGCTGCGATATCCACACCCGCGAGCGCAGCGTGCGCCTGCTCAAGGCCGCGGGCGCGGAGACGGCCATCACCATGGCCGGCATCCTCAACGCGAGCGTGAACGGCTCCGGCTACAACGCCGAATTCGGGCTCTACGGCTCCAACCTCTCCGATGACACCACCGTCAAGCTCTTCCCGCGCGATTGCCAGGCCTTCGTCGAGCGCGTACAGGCGCTCATGAAGGAAAAGACCGGCAAGCGCATCGAGGTCATGGTCTACGGCGACGGCGCCTTCAAGGACCCCGTCGGCAAGATCTGGGAGCTGGCCGACCCGGTCGTCGCGCCCGGCTATACCAGCGGCTTGGTGGGCACGCCCAACGAGCTCAAGCTCAAGTACCTCGCCGATACCCAGTTCAAGGGCCTGAGCGACGAGGAAGCCTCCGAAAAGGCGCGCGAAGCCATCCGCGCCAAGGCGGGGGATCTCCACGGCCAGATGGCCTCCCAGGGCACCACGCCGCGCCGCCTGACCGACCTGCTCGGCTCCCTGTGCGACCTGACCAGCGGCTCCGGCGACAAGGGCACGCCGATCGTCTACATCCAGGGCTATTTCGACAACTACGCGAACGAGGATTAATCCATTCCCCCGGCGCGGAGGCGGATCGCTTCCGCGCCTTTTTTTACAGAAAAGGAGCGAGGACGCATGGAACGCAGGATCGTTTCCTCGGCCATCGGGCCGCTGACGCTTTACGCGGAGGAAGGCGCTCTCGCGCGTCTGGACTTCGGCGATACCGACCGCGGGGGCGGCGAGCCGGATCGGGAGAAGGCGCTCCTCGATGAGGCGCGGCGCCAACTGGACGCCTATTTCCGCGGCGAGCTGCGCGCGTTCGACCTGCCCCTGCGCCTGGAGGGCACGCTTTTCCAGGAGGCCTGCTGGGCCGCCCTGCGGGCCATCTCCTACGGCGAGACGTGCACCTACGGCGACATCGCGCGGGCTGTCGGCCGTGAGAAGGCGCTGCGGGCCGTGGGCGGAGCGCTGCACGTCAACCCCGTTCCCATCATCGTGCCCTGTCATCGGGTGATCGGCGCGGGGGGCGGTCTCACGGGCTACGCGGGCGGGCTCGAGACGAAACGGTTCCTCCTCGCCCTGGAATCACGGGAAACATAGGGGCCGGCAATACGGGGGAAAAGAGCGGGAAATCCGGATCGGGGGATCGCACGTCTTCTCCGGCGGGGGGATCCATCCGGCGAAAGGAGGTTTGCCATGAACCTGCGCAGCATCGAGTTTTTTCTGACGGTAGCCGAGGAGGGCAGCATCTCCCGCGCCGCGGAGAGACTGCACATCTCCCAGCCCACGGTGAGCCGGGAGATGATGGAGCTGGAAAAGGAGCTGGACAAGACGCTGCTCGTGCGCACCAGCAGGAACGTCAGCCTGACCCCGGACGGCTTGCTGTTCCGGGAGACGGCGAAGGATATGCTGGAACTGTACAGGAAGGCGAAAACCCAGAAGGCCCAGTCCGCGGCCCTGGCGGGGGATATCTACCTTGGCGCGGGCGAGACGGAATCCTTTTCCTTCCTGGCGGAAAAGATCCGGCTATTCCGGCAGGAGAACCCGGGCGTGTGCTTCCATATCATCTCGGAAAACGCGGACGAGATCCGCGACGACATCGACAAGGGCACGCTGGATTTCGGTTTCGTCATGCGTTCCGGCAGCCTGGACCGCTACGAGCAGCTGGAGATCGACCGCAGGGAGAGCTGGGGCGCGCTGGTGCCGGGCAGCCATCCCCTGGCGGAACACAAGAGCGTCGGCGGGAAAAGCCTGCTGGAATATCCGCTCATCCTGCCGGAAAACCGCACTTTCCGGGAACAGATCCGCCAATGGCTGGACGGCGAGCCGCAAGTCGCCGCAACCTATAATCTCATCCGCAACGCGCTGATGCTGGTCGAAAACGGCACCGGCCTGATCCTTTGCCTGAGCGACCCCGCCTTCTCCGCCAACGGGCTGCGGTTTATCCCCCTGCGCCCTGCCCACACGGTCTCTCCACTGCTGATCTGGCGGAAGCGCCGCGCGCTTTCCCCGGCGGCGGCGGCTTTCCTGGGAGCAATGGGCTATTCAGAATATGAATAGCAGATCATATAAAAACAATATTTCACATTTTCAGCCTTCCGTGTTACAATCCAATCAGCAAAGCAAGGGAGGCTGTTTCAATGAATGATTTCCTGTATTATTGCCCCGTGCGGGTGCATTTCGGTCAGGGCGGCGTGCAAAAGGCGCTGCCCATGGAGCTGGCCCACGTGGGCAAGAGGGTGATGCTGGCGTACGGCGGCGGCTCTGTGAAGCGCAGCGGCCTCTACGACGAGCTGACCTCCCTGCTGGAGCAGGCAGGGAAAGAAGTGGTGGATTTCGGTGGCGTCATGTCCAACCCTACCTACGCCAAGGTGCTGGAGGGCGTCGAGGTCGTCAAACGCGAACAGGTGGACTTCATCCTTGCCGTGGGCGGAGGCTCCGTCATGGATTGCGCGAAGGTCATCGCCGCGGCGGCCAAGGCGCCCAAGGACCTGTGGGAAATGGTCACGGTGGACCACCAGTTCCAGAGGGAGGGCGTGCCGTGGGGCGCCATCGTGACCCTGAGCGGCACCGGTTCCGAAATGGACAACGGCGCGGGCATCACCAACGAGGCGCTGCGGCGCAAGGGCAATCTCCCGGGC
>CACZOT010000261.1 GCA_902782795.1 uncultured Eubacteriales bacterium
CAGGAGATCGGCCGCCAGCCGGTGCTCTCCTTCGGCAACAGCTCCGGCGACGTGAGCATGCACAACTACACCATCAGCAACAACGTTTACAAGAGCATGGCCTTCATGCTCATCGCCGACGACGACGTGCGCGATTACGGCAACCCCGAGAAGGCCGCTTCCCTGCGCGAAAAGTGGGAAGGCAACGGCTACCAGGTCATCTCCATGGCCAACGATTGGAAGACCATCTACGGCGAGGACGTCGTGAAGACCGGCGAGTTCCACTGGCTCGAGGAGCTGGCGGAGGACCGCGTCCCCTCGGACGCCGCCCCGGAGACCATCGGCCTGGCCAACCCCTGGACGGACATGACCAAGGATGAACTCGAGCAGGCCTCCGGCGTGGCCTTCGGCCTGCCGGAAGGCGCGGAGAACGTCGTCTACCGCTGGCTCGAGAGCGAGACTCTGGCCGAGATGCAGTTCACCCTGGACGGCGACGAGTACTGCGCGCGCATAAAGCCCGCCGCGCTCGAAGCGGGCCAGCTGGAGAACATCTCCGGCATGTACTACGCCTGGGAAAATGAAGAAAGCGTCGCCATTGGTTCCTGCGAAGGAACCATCGGCCAGTACATGACCGGCAGCGAGGAATGGGTGGAGTTGTGCCAGTGGTACGACGCCGCGCCCGGCCTGATGTACTCCCTCTCCGTGTATTCCACCGACCTGGACGGCCTGGATCTGGCCGCCATCGCGCAGACGGTCTACGTCCCCATGCAGGGCGACGACTGAGCGCGATCCCGATAACGAATCCCGCGGCTTTGCCCGCTGTACCCGCGCGCGGCCGGAGGACGCGTCCCTTCGGCCGCGCGCGGGTTTCTCGAGCAATCTGAAGCGGTAAAGGAGCTTGCGACAGATGATACGAAAGCTGATCCGGCAAATGCTGGCGGCGCAGACGCTTTCCGCCTTGACGGTATCCCTGTGCCTGTTGATCGACAATATCATGATCGGGCGGTTCCTGGGCGTGAAGGCCATCGCAGCCTACGGCCTGGCCAACCCGATCCTGCTGGTGATCGGCGCGATCGGCACCATGCTGTCGGCCGGGGTCCAGGTGGTGTGCAGCAAGGCGCTGGGCAGCGGCTCCAAGGAGGAGACGGACAGGGGCTATTCCTCCGCCATCGGCCTGATGCTGGGCATCTCGCTCCTGTTCGTGCTGGTGGTGCTGACGCTGCGCTCGCCCCTCGCCACCGCCATGGGCGCGGGGACCGAAGGGGAACTCTTCGACCAGACGCGGGATTACCTGGCGGGCTTCATCATCGGCGCGCCGGGTTCCATGGGCGCGCTGGTGCTCGTGCCCTTCTTGCAGATGGCGGGGCAGAGCAGCCTCCTGATTGCCGCGGTGCTGGGCATGACAATCGCGGACGTCGGGCTGGACCTTCTGAACGTTTTGGTGTTCCACGGCGGAATGTTCGGCATGGGCCTGGCCTCCTCTCTGAGCTACTATGTGGCCATGGCGGTGGCGCTGGGGTATTTCCTGTCGAAAAAGTGCGTCTTCACCTTTTCGAGCAAGCTCATCTCCGTCAGGACCATCCGGGATCTGGCCGTGGGCGGCGTGCCCGCGGTGTTCAGCATGGCTTCCTCGGTGGTGCTGGTGTTCGTCCTGAACAAGATCCTCCTGGGCGTGGGCGGCAGCGAGGCCGTCGCGGCGTATTCGGTGCTGATGACCATCGGCAACGCCAGCAACTGCATCTCCACGGGCGTGGGAGGCGTCTCGCTGACGCTGTCCGGCATCCTCTACAGCGAGGAGGACCGAACGGGCCTGAAGGAGCTGTTGGGCCAGCTGGCCCGCTACGGCGTGCTCCTGGGCGCGGTGACGGGCGCCCTGCTGGCGGTCTTCTCGCCGGTGCTGGTGCGCATCTTTATCCCCGAGGCCGGCCCGGCCCGGGAAATGACCGTTCTGGGCGTGCGGCTGTTCGCCCTGGGGCTGATCCCCTGCTGCCTGAACAGCGCCCTGAAGAACCTCTACCAGGGCACGGAGCGCGTCGCCCTCACCGAGATCATCTCCGTGCTGGAGGCGGCGCTTCTCCCCGCCGTGTCCTCGCTCCTGCTCAGCCGCGTCTGGGGCGTGACCGGCGTCTGGCTGTATTTCCTCATGGGCGAGGGCCTGGCGCTCGCGCTCACGGCCGTGTTCGTCTGGAAGAAGCGAGGCGGGGCGCGGATCTCCGCCGAGCCCTTCCTCCTTCTGCGGGAGGATTTCGGCGTTGCGCCGGAGAACCTCCTGGAGATGGATATCCGCTCCCTGGACGACGTCACCGCCGCCGCGAAGGCCGCGGGGGAGTTCTGCCTGAGCCATGGGCAGAACGAAAAAACGGCCAACCGCATCGCCCTGTGCGTGGAGGAGATGGCCGGCAACACCGTGATCCACGGCTTTTCCAGGGACCGCGAGAACCATCTGTCCATCCGCGTGCAGCACAAGGGGGACCGCTGGGTCCTGCGCTTCCGAGATGACTGCCGCGCCTTCGACCCGGTGCGGTACGTGCCCCGGGGCGAGAGCGACGCCCTGGGCATCCGCCTGGTCATGGCCATGGCGGACGATGTCCGCTACACCTATTCCCTCAACCTCAACAACCTGACGATCAAACTCACCGCGCACGCCGAATGAGCTTCAGGAGAAGCGCGGCTGCGTCCATGAAGGCAATCCTTTGCGCGCTGCTTACCCGGACGCTTCTGACCGGCCAGGTCGCCCGCAAGAGCGCCGCTCCCCTGGGGGAGCGGCGCTCTTGCGCTGCCCGCGGCGCATTGACAAAGGGGCGCTTTTTGAGTAGACTAAAACCGCGCTGATCAACATCGGAAAAGGGGCGGAGCACATGCAAGAGACCCTGCTCAACGAGACGCTGCGGGTCCCGATCCCCGAGGGTTTCCACCAGATGACCGAGGAGGAAACGCGCAAGCTGCGCACTCTGGAAGCCGGGCCGGGCGTGTGCCTGTCCGACCCGCGGCGCCACATCCTGGTTTCGATGGGCTGGAAGCGCGTCGGGGCGCTCGTCTCCTTCCTCCTGAACCCCAAGGATATCGCCACGAACGCGGAAAAGCAGGCCCATAAAGCCATGGAGAGCCACGGCTACCGCTGCCTGGGCTTCTCTTCGCGCCAGATCGCCGGGGCGCGGGCGGAGGGCTACCGCTACACGTATACCGCCAACGGCGTGGGCATGGTCTCGGAGACCTTCGCCGCCAAGATCGGCAAGACCATCTACTATTTTCATTTCTACGCCCGGTCCGCCGGGGAGGCCGGCTTCGACGTCTGGAGCGCGCTCCTGGACGGGATCGCCCCGGCAAAATGAACCGGCCCCCAATGTGGTCTGAAAGGGCGCGCGAGCATGATCCTGCCGAAGGAAGGAAAATGAGAATGCTGCTCTTTGCCGTCGACGACGAGCCCAGGATGCTGCGGCTCCTGCATCAGGCCGTCCAGGAGGCCGCCCCGGAGGCCGAGGTGCGGGATTTCCCCCTGGGGACCCTGGCGGTGCAAGCCCTCGAGGAGGGCGCGCGTCCCGCGGTGGTCTTTTCGGAGATCCAGATGCCCGGCCTGAACGGCCTCGGGCTAGCGGTGAAGACCAGGCGGCTTTCCCCGGGAACGAAGGTCGTCTTCGTGACGGACCGCCCCGAATACGCCCTGGACGCCTACCGCGTGCACGCCAGCGGGTATATCATGAAGCCCGTGGACGCGGACCGGGTCCGGGAGGAATTGGAGATATGCAAGCCGCCCGCGCCGGAGTGCCCGGGCGACAGGCTCCAGGTGCGATGCTTCGGGCATTTCGAGGTGTTCTGGAGGGTACGCCCCCTCATGTTCGGGCGCAGGAAGACCAAGGAGCTCCTGGCTTTCCTCGTGGACCGGGAGGGCAGGGCCTGCACGGCGGAGGAGATCTCCGCCGCCCTTTGGGAAGACGAGACGGACCTGCCGACCACCAAGGCGCGCATCCGCCAGCTCATCAGCGATATGCGCGGTACCTTCCAGCAAAACGGTATGGGGGATATGCTCGTCCGCCGCAGCGGCCAGCTGGCCATCCGCCGGGACCGGATCGACTGCGATTATTACCGGATGCTGGAAGGCGACAGGAAGAGCGTGAACGCCTATCAGGGCGAATACATGTCCCAATACAGCTGGGCGGAGATCACCTCGGGCAAGCTCTTTTTTCGCAAGGACCGGTGAACGCCCGAAAATGGACTTGAAGGGAGAGAAAACGATGAAGCGGATGCTGACGCTGGCGCTGGCGCTGCTGCTGTGCGCGACGGCTCTTGCGGAAACGCGGGAGGCCGAGATCCCCATGGAAGGGGAAATGGAGACGATCGAAGAGACGTTCTGGGCCGGCGGGATGGGCTTCTCGTTCTGGTACGACGCGGACCGGTTCGCCGTCGAGGAGGAGGAGACGCGCGTGCGCGTCTGGCCCGCCGAGAGCGACCTGCCGGTGTACATGGAGCTGCTTCCGTCCGAGAGCGTGGGCATGCTGCCCTGGCAGTTCCTGGAGGCGAACGCGCCCGAGGGCGTGGAATATGCGGAGGACGTCACCGAGGACGGTTCGTCCCTGCACTGGTTCAGCCGGGAGGACGGCGGCCTCGTGACGATGTGCTTCACAGTGGAAAACGACGTGGATTTCCTGGCCGGAGTGGGCGCGTGGCCCGTGGAGGCCCAGGAGGGCTGGGGCAGGCGCTTCGCTGGGCTGATAAGCACAATCTCCCTCAGCGTCCCTGTGCTGCGCGCGGAATGGCTCGAAGAGGGTCAGGCGCCCGGGGACCTGATCGTCCTGGACGAAGGCGGCGCGGATATCGCCCTGTGGGCGAGCGAAAACGTGACCGCGGTGGAGGTGCTCTCGCTGGAGCTGACCGCGACCGGCGAGGGGTACTCCTACGCGACGGAGACGCTCCGGGAGCGGAGCGCGCTCTCAACCGGTGAGCCCCTGGCGCTGCGCCTGGCGTTCCCGGGGGATATCCCCGGCTACGGCGTGCGCTTCGTCGACGCCTCGGGGGCCGTCCGCCAGTTCGCGATCGCCATCAGCGGCCGCGACGGTTCTCTGGTGCTGGAGGAGTTCTGAGAGAGGCCCCGGTCAGGGAAGAAGAATGAACATTGGCTTCGGGATCCGCATGGAAAGGATCCCGAAGCCCATTCGTTTTATTCAGGCAAGGCCGCTTCAGATGACCTTCTTCGCGCGCCATTTGCCGCTGCCAAAGCGGATCACGTCGAGCACGGCCTTGAGGCACCAATCGAGCACCATGGCCCAGGCGATGCCCACGATGCCCATATGCAGGCCCAGCCCCAGCAGGAACGAGAGCGCCGTGCGCACCACCACGGTGCACAGGAGCGAGGACCAGAGGCTGAACTGCATGTCTCCCGCGGCGCGCAGGCCGCTGGAGAGGGGCATGGCGAAGGGCTGCACGAGCCCGGCGAAGATATTGTGGATGATGACGATCACCCAGATGAAATGGCGCGTCTCCTCGGTGACGGCGTACAGGGGCAGAATGGCGGGCACGAGCAGCAGCACCAGGGCGTTCCAGGCCGCGGAGAGCAGAAGCGAGAGGCGCGTGAGCTTGCGCATATACCAGGCGGCAGCGTCCGCGTCCCCCGCGCCCATGCACTGGCCCACCGCGGTGATGAACACCGGGCTCATGGAGGTGCACATGCAGGCCGCCAGAGACCAGAGCGTCTGGCCGATGCCGTTGGCGGCGATCTGCGAGGTGCCGAACGTGGCGATCAGCGAGCCCAGCACCACCTTGGCCAGCTGGAAGAGCACCTGCTCGGCGGCGTTCGGCGCGGCGATGCGCAGGATGCGTCCCGCCATCTCCCGCTGGGGGCGGAGCATGTCTCCCAGGCGCACGCAGACCTCGTTTTTCTCGTTGAAGCAAAGGGCCGTCATGACGATGGCCGCGAACCACCAGGAGATCGTCGTCGGCCAGGCCACGCCCGCAGCGCCGGCCTTGAGCGCGAACACGCCGATGGCGTTGCCCACCACGTTGATCAGGTTCATGGCCGCGGACACGCGCATAGTCACGCGCGTTTTGCCCATGGAGCGGTAGAGGGCCGCGCCGGCGTTGTAAATGGCGTTGGCCGGGAAGGACAGGGCCACGATGCGCAGATAGACCTGGCAGGCGCTCATGACGCCCCCGTCCACGTGGGAGTACAGCGCGCCAAGCATCGCGTTGCCGAAGAGCAGCGTCAGGACCAGGCAGATCACCGAGACCGCCGCCGCGATGTGGAACCCCTGCGAGGCAGCCGTGACGGCCTTGTCCCGGTCTCCGCGGCCGATGTATTGCGAGACGATCACCGCCGCGCCCGTGGCCGAAGCCGTGAACAGGTAGATGAACACGGTGTAGATCATCGTATCCAGCGAGACGCCGGAGACCGTGGCCTCGCCGGCGTAGCTGACCATCATCGTATCCGCGATGCCGACCACCAACTGCAGCAGCTGCTCGATCAGCAGAGGCACGATCATGGCCCGGAGGGTTTTGTTCGTCATCCGCTGCCGCTCGATGGGCAGCACGGGCCGGGGATCGATCAGGCCGGAGAGTGTCATTTGCGCGTCACCTTGCTTTTCCTCTGATGCGGACAACATATCATGCGGCCCCTGATGTGTCAACGAATTTTCTGGAAATAATTGACACAGCGTCAGAAATGATGGCGACCTCCGGGGCTTGGAAAACGCGCGCGGAACTGGTATGATATACACACGATGAAAAGGGAGGGGGTCCAACAATGAAAAGCGCGTTTCTGTGCGGAGCGGCGCGCGCCGAGATCACGCCGGAGAACGGCTGGTTCCCGATGTGCGCGGGGTTTTTCTCGGAAAACGTCCGCGAGGAGAGCTTTCTGGTCGGCGCGCTGGATCGGCAGTTCGTGCGCGCCATCGCCCTGGAGAACGCGGACGGACGCGTGCTCTTCGTCAGTTTTGATCTGATCGGCGTGCCCTGCGGCCCGAAGATGGTCCGCCTCCTTTCCGGGGAAACGGGCATCCCGGAAGAGCGGATCTTCATCGTCGCCACCCATACCCACAACGTGCCCGCGCTGGGCCACCGCGAAAAGCTGCTGGACAACCCGGCCTTCCTGCGCTTCCGGGAGAAATACCCGGAGATCGCCGGGCACCACCTCGCCTACGAGGCGCGCATCTGGGAGATGGCGGCGCGCGCGGCCCGCGAGGCCGTCGCCGCCCTGCGGCCCGCGAAGATGGGTATCGGCTACGCCAACTCCTACGTCAACGTCGACCGCGATCAACTCTACGCGGGCGGCTGGGGCATGGGCTTCAACGGCGAGGGCTTTTCCGACAAGACCCTGGCCGTGATCCGTTTCGCGGACAGGGAGGGCCGGACGATCGCCGTGCTCGCCAATTACGCCGTGCACGCGATCGTCATGTTCCTCAACCGCTGCCTGGAGGGCCGGGGCGGTTCCACGGGAGACCTGCCCGGCGTGGTCTGCGACGAATACGAAAAGAACCACCCCGGCGCGGTGTGCATGTGGACGCCCGCCGCCAACGGCAACCAGAACCCCATCATCATGACCTATTACGGCTATCCGGAATTCGCCACCGGCCGCGTGTACGAGAACACGGTCGAGGGCGGCGCGTATGAGTTCCTCACCGTGCTCGCCGCGCGGCACTACGCCGATCTTCTGCGCGCTGAGGAGAGCGTCGGCGATTGGTCGGAGGAGATCGAGCTCTCCGCCGTGCGCGAGGCGGAGGAGATTCCCGTGCGGACGGATATCCAGCCCCGCTTCGGGCCCGATCCGGACGAAAAGCCCGGTTTCCAGAAGATCTATCTGAGCGGCGTGCGCCTGGGGAACGTGTTCCTGTACGGCATCGGCGGAGAGCTCTACTGCAACGTCGGCGCGCGCCTCAAGGAGCTTTCGCCCTTCCGGCATAAGCTCATCTGCAGCCAGTGCTACACCACCGCGGGCTACATGATGGGCGACGAGGAGCTTCTCGCGCCGACCCTGTTCGCCCAGCGCACGCGCTGGCTCCCCGGCACGCTCGTGCCCATGCTCGAGGGCGGGCTGCGGCGCTTCACCAGGTGACGGCGGGGAAAGACCCCGCCCGCGAAGGATCTCATACAGGAGGAATGGAAAAATGGCTGTGGATATGAAACGCAGGTACGCGAACATGCTGGTCCGGGTGGGCATGAACGTGCAGAAGGGCCAGTACGTGCTGATCGAATCCGCCCAGTGCGCCTGGGAATTCGCCAACCTGGTGGCCGCGGAGGCCTACGAAGCGGGCGCCGCGCGGGTGCTGATCCGCTATCTGGATCTGCACGCGCTCAAGCAGGACGCCCTCCGCCTGCCCGCGGAGGAGATGGCGCGGTACGATCCCTGGGATGGCGAGGCCTATTCGTATATGATGGCGCACAAGGCCTGCACCCTGCGCCTGGAAAGCGAATACCCGGACCTCATGCGGGATCTCGACGACGAGCGCGCCCACGCCGTGTTCGCGCGCATCGACGGCCTGCGCAACATCATGCGCGGCGAGATGCGCAAAAACGGCACGCAGTGGTGCATCGCGGTCGCGCCGAACCAGGAGTGGGCCGAGAAGGTCTTCCCGGACGTGGACAAGAGCGAAGCCCTGGAGACCTTCTGGAACACGGTCTACCGCCTCTGCTACCTGGACGAGGAGTGCGACATCGTGGAGGTGTGGCGCAAGCGCTCCGAGCGGCACAGGGAGATCGGCGAAAAGCTGGACGCGCTGGATCTGGAGAGCCTGCATTTCACCTCCTCCAACGGCACGGATCTCACCATCGGCCTGGGCAAGCGCAGCCGCTTCGGCCGCCCCAGGAGGCCGGAGGCGGAGCGGCGCCCCTCCTTCCAGGCCAATCTCCCCACGGAGGAGCATTGCACCACGCCCCTGCGCTACAAGACCAGCGGCGTCGTCCATTCTAGTCGGCCGCTGCTCGTGGGCGGCAAGATGGTGGACCGCTTCTGGATCCGCTTCGAGGAGGGCCGCGCCGTGGACTGCCACGCCGAGGAGGGCGAGGAGATGCTGCGCTCCATCATCGCCACGGACGAGAACAGCTGCTACCTGGGCGAGGTCGCCCTGGTGGAGTACCATTCGCCGATCAGCCAGAGCGGGCGCGTGTTCTACACCACTCTCATCGACGAGAACGCCTCCTGCCATCTGGCCCTGGGCCGCGGATTCGTCGGCCCGGACGTGACCGAGGAGGACGGCGTGGCCATGCCCTACAACCAGTCCCAGGTGCATATCGATTTCATGTTCGGCATGCCGGATACAAACGTGGTGGGCGCCACCCGGGACGGCAAGCGGGTGCAGATCTTCAAAAATGGCGATTACGCCATCTGAACGAGGCGCAAAAAAGAAGGAGGCGGTAAGTCTCCTTCTTTTTTTGCGGGGGATCGTCAGGCGCGGGCGCTCTTCCCGGCCAGGGCCTCGACCTCGGCGCGCTTGGCGTGCAGGACGCAGCCGCCGGGATGGTCCTCCAGCAGATACCCTCCCTCGCGCAAGGCGGTGAACAGGGGCGAGGAGAGCGCCTCGCGCAGAGAAGTCTCGTGTACGTTGATATCCGAGAAGGGCCAGAAGGGGCAGGGCTCCGCGCCGCCGTGGGAATTGATGTGGAAGAAGCCGCGGCCGGCGGCCAGGCAGCCGCCCGAGCTCTTCTCGTCGCCGGGGAAGGAGAGGGAGAGCATGTCCTCCCGCTCCTTGCGCAGACGGTCCAGCTCTCCGGCGAGGAAGGCGCGCTCTCCGTCGCCCGGCGCGAGGGCGAGAGTGCTCTCGTCCGCAGGCACGTATTCGATGAAGAACACCGCCTTGCAGCCGCGCGTGGCCAGGGAATCGATAAACTCCGCGGAGACGGCCTGGCGCAGGTTCTCGGTGGTGACGGTCACGGAGGCGGCGAAGAAGAGCGAGCGCCGCT
Source organism: uncultured Eubacteriales bacterium (assembly GCA_902782795.1). Taxonomy (GTDB): domain Bacteria; phylum Bacillota; class Clostridia; order Christensenellales; family Aristaeellaceae; genus UBA1224. The sequence goes on from CACZOT010000261.1 coordinate 9,865, forward strand.
GGAGCTCTTCCATGTTGGCCACGAGCCGGTCGTAAATGCCCGCGCCGCGGCGGCGGTCCGTCTCCTCGCGGCCGCCCTCGATGCTCATCACGGGCAGGAGGTTGCGGCAGCGGTCGAACAGATCGAAATAGGCGGCGTCCATGTAGGTACCGTTGGTGAAGATGGGGAAGAAGATATCCTGCCGCTTGCCCGCCGCCTCCACGACGTCGCGCCGCAGAAGGGGCTCCCCGCCCGCCAGGAGGATGAAGCTGACGCCCAGCTCCTGGGCCTGGGTGAAGATGGAGAGCCATTCCTCGTCCGTGAGCTGGGCCACGGGGCGGCCGTCCTGCGTGGCGCTGTTGCAGCGGGAATAGCAGCCCGCGCAGTGGAGGTTACAGCTGGAGGTGACGCTGGCGATGAGATACGATGGTGCGTGCAGGCCCTCGCCCTCCAGCGCCTTGCGGCGGCGGGCCGCCCGAGCGCTGGCCAGGGCGAATTTCGTCAGGAAGGCGCTCTCGCGCGGATCGCGCAGGGTGGCGCGCAGGGCGTCGCGGACGAGCTGCTCTATGCCGTCGGAGAGGTATTTTTCCAGATCGAAGGTCTCGTTCATGGGGCCGGTCTCCTTCTTGGTTTGATGGTTCGCGAAAACACTTTACAACGGAAAACTGATCTGCTAGAATTGTACCAGCACAAACCGCAGCCTGTCAATGGCTAAGCGAAAGATGTGCAAGGAAGCAAATGAGTACCGGGAGGTGCGAAGGGAAATGTCCATCCGGCACGACTGCCCCTGCGCGGAGACGTGCGCGCTCCAGGGCGCGCTGGAGAAGATCGGCGGGAAATGGAAACTGCCGGTCCTCTGCTCTCTGGCCGCCAACGGCGCGAGCCGCTACAACGAGCTGTTGCGCAATATCCGCGGCGTCTCCAACACCATGCTCTCCAAGACCCTGCGGGAGATGGAGGAATCCGGCCTGATCGTGCGCAGGGAATACCTGGAGGTGCCCGTGCGCGTGGAGTACGAGCTCACCGACCGGGCGCGCGCGCTCCAGCCCATCCTGGTGGAACTGATCCGCTGGAATCTCAAGCCGCGGGAGCCCTGAGGGCTCATCTTTGCCTTCCTTCTCCGCTTTTGCGGGAATTGACAGCCGCCGCGGGGGTACGAAACCCGGTGGAAAAGGGATATGGAAAGGAGAAACACATATGAGCAAGACACTCGTCGCCTATTTTTCCGTCAGCGGTGTGACCGCGAAGGCCGCCCGCGAGATCGCGGCCGTGGAGAAGGCCGATCTCTTTGAAATTCGTCCGGCAACGCCCTATACCGCCAAGGACCTGGACTGGCGCGACGCCGCCTCCCGCAGCACCGTGGAGATGAAGGACCCGGATTGCCGCCCGGCCCTCGCGGCGCGCGTGGAGGATATGGCGGGCTACGACGTGGTCTTCGTGGGCTTCCCCATCTGGTGGGGCCGCGAGCCCAGCGCAGTGGACACCTTCCTCACGGGCTATGATTTCGCCGGCAAACGCGTCGTGCCCTTCTGCACCTCGGGCGGCAGCCCCATGGGCAAGACCGCCGAGCGCATCCGCACCCTCGCGCCGGGCGCGCAGGTAGAGGACGGCAAGCGCCTGGGCGGCGACGTCTCCGAGGAGGATCTGCGTCTGTGGACGGAAGGACTGGGCCTGTAAAGCGGATGACGGCGGCCACGCGGATCCGCGCCTCATGGCCCGTGGTCGGCCTCGCGGACGCGTTGTGCGGAACGCCTGGAAAGGGGTGAGCGCGATGGGATACATCATGGACCTGCGCAAATACGTCGGCCACGCGCCGCTGATCATGGCGGCGGGGTGCGTGCTGATCGTGGACGGCGAGGGGCGGCTGCTCCTGCAGAAGCGGCGCGACGACGGCACCTGGTGCTATCCCGGCGGCGCGATGGAGCCGGGCGAGGATTTCGCGCAGTGCGCCGCCCGCGAAGCCCTGGAGGAAACAGGGCTGAACTGCCTCGAGCTCGAGCTCTTTCGCCTGAACGCGGGCGAGAAAATGCGGCGCGTGTACCCCAACGGCGACGTGGTCTACATCGCCGAGGCCGTGTTCGTCTGCCGCAGGTGGGAAGGCGAGATGCGCGCCCAGCCCTCCGAGGTGCTGGAGCAGCGCTTCTTCCCGCTCGACGGGCTCCCTGAGCCGCTTCTGGCCATCAATCGCGAGACCATCCTGGCCTTTATCCAGGCGCAAAAGGGCTGAAAAGAGAACGGCGCCCGCGCTTCCCGAAACAGAACCGGGAGGCGCGGGCGCTTTTTTGTCTTTGGGGAGGGACCGTCGGCCGAGATCTCCGCCGAACCTGGCGCAGGGGAAACGCGGTCCCCCCGAGCCGTCGGGGCCCCCGGCGCCCTCCTGCGCTCCGACACGAGAAAAAAGCGCCGCGCCTGGCTCGCGGTTTCAAACTTTGTTTAAGAAAAAGATGGTATCCTCAGGCCGTTCCCAGGAAACAAGAGAACGGGGGCGGACGGGATGCGGATCCTTCTTGCGCACGGCGACCGGGATTTTCTCCACAGCTACGGGGAGCTTCTGGCCCTGGACGGCTACGAGGCGGCCCCGGCCTTCGACGGCGCGCAGGCGGCGCGCCTCCTGGCGGACGGCCCGTGGGACGCGGCCGTGCTGGGGGAGGATCTTCCGCGCGTGACTCCCGAGCGGCTCCTGCCTTTGATGCGGCGGGAGGGCGTGCCGGTGATCCTCCTGGTCACGCGCAAAGTCACGGCCCGGCGCCTCCTGGAACCGGAGCTGCCCGCGGCCTTCCTGCCCTGTCCCTTCCGGCCGGAGGAGATGCGCTCCCTGCTGAAGCGCCTTCTCGAGCGGCGGGATTACCGCTGCGCGATCTCTTTCGGCGGCGTGCGCATCGATCCGCGGGAATTCCGCTTCGCGGGCACGGACGTGCGCCTCACCCTCGCCGAGATCGAGCTGGCCGAGACCCTCGCGCAGGGCAAGAGCGTGGTGGGGCGGCGCGTGCGGCCCATCGTGTCCGCACTCAATGAAAAGCTGGCGCGCCAGGGAACGCTCGCGCGCATTACGTACGAACAGGGGAAAGGATACCAGCTGGTGACGAAGTATGAATAAAGCGAGAAAACGGTTCGTCGGCTTCGCGCTCCTGGCGCTGTTCGCGGTGTTGGGGGTGCTGCTGGGGATCATCAACGGCATCAACTTCACCATGGCCGCCGACGACGCGGACCGCATCACCCAAATGCTGGCCGAGGGGCGGGGCGCGTTCCCCGCCGCGCTGGAGCAGCAGCGGATCCGGGACCGCCGCATGGGCCCCATGGGGCCGGATTCCCCGGAGATGGCCTTCTCCGTGCGGTATTTCGCCTTCGCCTTCGACGGGGAGGGCAACGCCGAGCGCCTGGCCTGGTCCATCTCCGCGGTGGACGAGGAAGAGGCCCGCGCCTGGGCCGAGAGTCTCTCCGGCGAGCGTGAGACGGGCTGGACGCGCATGACCTACCGCTACCGCGTTTACAGGCAAAACGGCCGGACGGTGGTCATCGTCATCGATCAGGGCCGGGAGATGCTGCCTTCCTACCGCATTCTGCTCATCTCCGGCCTGGGCCTGGCGGCGGGGATGCTGGTTTGCTGGGCGGCGCTGCTCTTCGCGGGGCGGAAGGTCTTCCAGCCCCTGGAGGAGGCCGACCGGAGGCAGAAGCGCTTCATCGCCGAGGTGGAGAAGGAGTTCAAGCTGCCCCTGACCGTCATGAGCGCCAACGTGGAGCTCATCGAGCGCGCGGGCGGCGAGACGGAGCAGACGCGCTCCATCGGCCGGCAGGTCAGGCGCATGGCGGAGCTGGTCAAGGACCTGGGGAGCATGGGCCTGTTTGAGGAGAGCGATCTTTCCAGATCCCGCGTGGATCTCGCCGCCCTGGCCCAGGCCGCAGCGGACGCCGCCCGCCCGGGCTTTGAGGAGGACGGCCGCGCTTTCACCCTGAACGCCGCGCCGGGCATCTGGCTGGAGGGCGACGCCGAAGCCCTGGGAGACCTGCTCGCCGAGCTCCTGGAGAACGCGCGCAAGTTCGCCTCCACCTGGGCGCGGCTGGAGATCGGGCAATCCGGCGGGCGCGTGCGCATCGCAGCCGCGAACGATACGAGCCTCCCAGCCGGGCAGTGCGACGAGGTCTTCGACCGCTTCACGCGCCTGGCGAACGCCGCTAGCGCTCCGGGCCACGGCCTGGGCCTGGCCCACGCGAAGGATATCGCCCGGGCCCACAACGGCCGCGTCAGCGCAGCGGTGGAAAACGGGGTC
>CACZOT010000262.1 GCA_902782795.1 uncultured Eubacteriales bacterium
GTTCGGCAGGTTCGTCGAGATCACGCGCCGGGCGATCGATGCGGTCTACGGCGCGGAGCCCAGGGGCCAGGAAGGCTGAGGCCCCGCGGAAGACGCCAGGCCGCCTATTCCCCAAAAACACGGAGCCCGAGGGACACAGCCCTCGGGCTCCCGGCGTTCACCGCCCCCGCATCCATTCGTCGATCTCCCGCATCCGCGCGGATTGCCTGACGCCGAAGGGGCAGCGCCTGTCGCAATGGCCGCAGCCGACGCAATCCGCCGCGGTCTTCCCGAGCGTTTTGTAATGCTCGACCGCCAGGGCGTCCCCGGCGCGTGCAAGATCGTAATACTTGTTGATCAGGCCGATATCCAGGCCCGCGGGGCAGGGCTTGCAGTGGTTGCAGTAGACGCACTTGCCGCTGGCCTCGTCCGGCGCGAAGGAGGCGATCATGCTGTAATCGAGCGCTTCCTCGGGCTGATCGCAGTAGGCCAGGAGCGCGCGCACCTCCGCGACGCTCTGCGCTCCGGGCAGCACGGTGAGTACGCCAGGCTTGTCCAGCGCGTAGCGGATGCACTGGTAGGGCGTGAGCGCCGCGTGAAAAGGCGAACGCGCCGCGTCCAGGAGCTGCCCGCCGGAGAAGGGCTTCATCACCGAGATGCCGATGCCCTCCTTTTCGCAGCGGCGGTACACCTCCGCGCGCTCGTCCACGCCGCCCTTGGCGTACTCGCCCTGGCCCCAATCGTAGGCGGGGTTGACGGAGAACATGAGCATATCCACCGGCGCGTCGTCCAGGATGCGCCCGATGACCCGCGGCGTGTGCGAGGAAAGGCCCAGGTGGCGGACGACGCCCTGCTCCTTGAGGGAGAGAAGATACGCGTACACGCCGTTTTTCCGGTAGGTCTCCCAATCGGAGAATTCGTCCTGGCAGTGGATGAAGCCATAATCGATGTAATCCGTGCCCAGTCGCTCCAGCTGCCAGGCCACGGAACGCTTCACGTGGTCCAGCTCCAGCGACCAGCCGTAGGTCCCCTTGGTGTAATCCGCGCCGAAGTGGATCTGGTAGAAGACGCGCTCGCGCACGTCGCCGAGGGCCTCGCCCCACATGGCGAAGGCCTTGCCGTCGCCGGCGGCGAGGTCGAAATAGTTGACGCCGCCCTCAAAGGCCGCGCGCAGGGCGCGCACCGCCTCCTCCCGGTCGGCCTCGGGCATGTAGGCCGAGCCCATGCCGATCTCGCTGATCCGGTCGCCCGTGCGCTTGTTTGCGCGGTATCTCATGCTGGTTTCCGTCCTTTCCAGTCTCAGCGCGCCAGGTGGGAAAAGAGATCTCCCAGGAGCGCGTCCCTCTCGATATGGTAAACCACGCGGCACAGAGGGCGGCGCGCGTCCTCGGCCCAGTGGTGGTCGTATTCGGGGATGGGCGTGGGCACGAGCTTGTCCCGCATGAAGCGGCCCGCGTCGTTGAGGAGCCAGCCGATGGTGGTCACGTCCCAGATGACCCGGCTCCAGACACGCCCGGCGGCGTATTCGTTCGCGGCCTCCACGGTGTGGTCCACGAGGTAATCGCACAGGGGATTTTTCCCGCGCAGCCAGTATTCCAGCTCCGGCCCGGTGGTGGTGAAGGAGCTCACCACGCCCATGCAGGGCAGAAGCACCAGCGGCGCGCCGGAGCCGAAGACCACGCGGGCGGCGGCGACATCCTGCCTGCAGTTGAACTCGGCGTTGTCGTGCCACTGGAGGCTGTGCCCGCCGAGCCACACCACGACGATCCTGTCCGCGATCTCCGGCTCCAGGAGCAGGGCCGAGGCCACGTTCGTAATGGCGCCGATGGCCGCGACGTACAGGGGCCGCTCCTTTGTGTACCCCATGGCGCGAGAGACCAGGTCCCGCGCGGCGGGAGAATCGACGGGCGTCGCCTCGTCCGGGAGATACCGGTCCGACCCGCGGAAGACCGGCCGCTCCATCCCCGCCAGGGCGAGGAGGTTCTGGATCTCGCGATAGCTTCTCTCCATGCCGTCGGCCGGGCCCGAGGAGCGCTCGTTGAAAAACGGCGCGGCGTACAGGGCCTTGAGATCCAGCTTCTCTTCGGCCTTGAGGGCGTAGGAGATGGCGAACTGATCGTCGATCTCGTTGTAGGCGTCCGTATCCAGGACCAGCTCCACCCGTCCTTCGGGGCAGGAGAGATTGCGTAGGCGCTCCAATTCGCTCAACATGGCATGAACCCCTTTCTGTTCAGGCGTCCCTTCCCGGATTATACACCCGCGCCGCCTTCCCTGGCAACCGGCGGCCTGTCGTGTTTTTCCCGGGGCGGAAGTGCAAAAATTGGCCGCATCCCCTTCCCTTTTTCCGGGAACATGTTATACTGGATGCAAATATAAACGCCAACGAAAGAGGTGCAACGCATATGGAACTGAAATCCCGCAAGGACGTGCCCGTGGAGCTCACCTGGGATCTTTCCCTCATTTACCCCACCGAGGAGGCAATGCTCGCCGACGCGAAGAAGATGGAGGAGCTGGGCAAGGAGCTCGAGGGCTACAAGGGCCGCCTGACTACCGCCGCCGTCATCAACGAGTGCCTGGACAAGCTGCGCGCCCTCACCGAGCTGGAGACGCTGGTCGGTCATTACTGCGGCCTGGCCGTCGAGGTGGACTATTACAACGCCGCCAATATGGACCGCAGCGAGCGCATGGACCGGCTCATGGCCACGATCAGCAGCCGCCTGAGCTTCATCGAGACCGAGCTCGCCGCCCAGGACGAGGCTGTCCTGCGCGAGGCTGTCGAGAGCACTCAGGCCAACAAGGGGTATCTGGCGGACGTGCTGCGCCGCAAGCCCCACCAGCTGCACCCGGAGACGGAGCGCGCCCTCGCCGCCCTCAACCAGACCCTCTACGCCCCGGAGCGCATCTACAACGCCGCCAAGCTCGCGGACATGCGCTTTGACAATTTCACCGCCGGCGGCAAGGAATACCCCCTGGGCTACTCCCTCTTCGAGGACGATTACGAGTACGATCCCGACCCCGCGGTGCGCCGCGCCGCCTTCGAGGCCTTCTCCAGCAAGCTGCGCCAGTATGAGAACGTCACCGCCGCGGCCTACAACACCAACGTCCAGACGGACAAGACCCTGGCCGATCTGCGCGGCTTCAGCAGCGTCTTCGATTATCTCCTCTTCGACCAGAAGGTCACCCGCGAGATGTACGACCGCCAGATCGATCTCATCACCGAGAAGCTCGCGCCCCACATGCGCAAATACGCCCGCCTGCTCCAGAAGGTCCATAAGCTGGAAAAGATGACTTTCGCCGATCTCAAGATCGCCGTGGATCCGGAGTACGACCCGCGCGTCACCATCGAGGAATCGAAAAAGTACATCGTCAACGGCCTGAGCATCCTCGGCGAGGACTACGCCTCCATGATCCGCGAGGCGTACGACAAGCGCTGGGTGGATTTCGCCAAGAACCAGGGCAAATCCACCGGCGGCTTCTGCGCCAGCCCTTACGGCCGCGGCTCCTTCATCCTGCTCAGCTGGAACGACCGCATGGCGGACGTCTTCACCCTCGCCCACGAGCTGGGCCACGCGGGCCACTTCCGCGCCTGCAACCGCGCCCAGTCCATCTTCGATACCGAAGTCTCCACCTACTTCGTGGAGGCACCTTCCACCATGAACGAGCTGCTCATGACCAATTACCTCCTCAAGACCCAGGAGGACAAGCGCTTCCGCCGCTGGGTGCTCTCCAGCGTGGTCAGCAAGACCTATTACCACAACTTCGTCACCCACCTCCTCGAGGCCGCGTACCAGCGCGAGGTCTACAGGATCGTGGACGCGGGCGGCAGCGTGCAGGCCGAGACCCTCAGCCGCATCAAGCGCGAGGTGCTGGAGAAGTTCTGGGGCGACGCCGTGGAGATCATTGGTGGGGCGGAGCTCACCTGGATGCGCCAGCCCCACTACTACATGGGCCTGTATTCCTACACCTACTCCGCCGGCCTCACCGTGGCCACGCAGGTCTCCAAGCGCATCGAGAAGGAGGGCCAGAAGGCCGTGGAGGATTGGAAGAAGGTCCTCGCCGCCGGCTCCACGCTGGACCCGGTCGGCCTGGCCGCGCTCGCTGGCATCGATATCACCACGGACGCCCCGCTTCTGGACACCATTGAGACCATCGGCGGCATGATCGACGAGATCTGCCGTCTCACCGAAGAGATCGAAGCCGAATAAGGCGCGCGGGAGCCGCCCTCCGGACACACGGGAGGGCGGCTCCCGGCCGTATTCGTCCGGAAAGGAACAAACAGCCATGGGTCATGTGCTCCTGCAGGCGGCCTCGTTTACGCTGATCATCCTTGTGGGCATCCTCCTGCGGCGCTTTCGCGTCGTGCCGCAGGACGCCGGGCAGATCGTCAAAAAACTCCTGATCAACCTGACGCTTCCCTGCGCCATCATCGTCAACTTCTCGCGCATCGAATCCGTCGGCGCGGGCATGCTCCTGGTGGTCGCGATCGGCATCTGCGCCAACGTTTTGATGCTCTTTGCGGGCTGGGCCGTCACCAAGGGCTCGGACAGCGCGCGGCGCGTGCGCTATATGCTCTGCCTGCCCGCCTACAACGTGGGCTGCTTCTGCCTGCCCTTCATCCAGGGCTTCCTGCCCGCCATGGGCACGGTCACGGCCTGCATGTTCGACGTGGGCAATTCCATCATGTGCACGGGCATGAATTACGCCGTGACCGCGGAATTCGCCGGTGCGGGCGAAAAGAAGGGGATCGACCTTCGCGCGGTGGGCAAGCGCCTCCTCTCCAGCCCGCCGCTGCTCACCTACGTGGCCATGTTCCTCGTCTCCGCCGCGGGAATGCGCCTGCCGGAGGCGGTGGTGACGCTCGTACAGCCCATCGCCAGCGCGAACACCTTCACGGCCATGCTCATGCTGGGGCTGCTCTTCCATGTGGAGATGAAGCCCGCCTTTCTGCGGGAGATCGGCCGCATGCTCGCCCTCCGGCATCTCTTCGCCGTGGCCGTGGCCCTGGCGGTGTACTTCCTCCTGCCGCTGGATATCACCGTCCGCCGGGCCCTGGCGCTGATCGCCTTCGGACCGATGAGCGCAGTCGCCCCCGCTTACACGGGCATGTGCGGCGGCGACGAGGGCATGGCCAGCGCCGCCAACAGCGTTTCGATCCTGCTGAGCATCGCCGAGCTCACCGCCATCATGATCGCCATGGGCCTGACGCCCGCGTAAAACAAGGAGGGAATAACCGTGTACAGAGAATGGGAAGACCCGTCCCTGCAGGCGAAACGCCGTCTCCCGGGCCGGGGCAATCTCGTGGGCTACGACAGCCCGGAAAAAGCGCTTTCGTACAAAAAGGAAAAATCCCGCCAGTACCTGAACCTGAACGGCGAATGGGAGTTCTTCCTCGCGCCGCGCCCCCAGGCCGCGCCGGAGGGCTTCGAGCGGCCCGGCTTCGACGCCTCGGGCTGGGCGAAGATGCCCGTGCCCGGCTGCTGGCAGATGCACGGCTACGGCACGCCCGTCTACAGCGCTTCGCCCTATCTCTTCCCCGCAGATCCGCCCTTCGTCCCGGACGACAACGATACCGGCTGCTACCGCACGCGGTTCGTCCTGCCGGAGTCCATGCGCGGCATGAGGCTGATCCTGCGCTTCGAGGGCGTGGGCAGCATGTTCACCGTATGGGTGAATGGGAAGGCGGCAGGCATGTCCAAGGGCTCGCACATGACGGCCGAGTTCGACGTCACCGCCCTGTGCCAGGCGGGCGAGAACCTCCTGGCCGTCCAGGTGCTTCGCTTCTCGGATGGGAGCTACCTGGAGATCCAGGATATGCTGCACATGTCCGGCATCTTCCGGCCCGTCTCGCTCCTGGCTATGCCGGATGCGGGCGTCTGGGACGTTTCCGTCCAGGCGGGCATGGACGGCCTTCTGCGCGCCCAGGTCGAGACGTTTGGAAGCGAGGATGTCTCCGCCGTCCTCTACGACGCCGCGGGCGCGCCCGTCGCCGAGGCGCGGGGCAAGGAGATGGAGATGCGCCTCGCCGCTCCGCGCCTCTGGAGTGCCGAGGACCCATACCTCTACACGCTCGTCGTCGCCTGCGAGGGGCAGTACACGCCCGTGCGCGTGGGCTTCCGCACCGTCTCCATGCGGGAGAAACAGCTTCTTGTCAACGGCGCGCCCATCAAGGCCAAGGGCGTCAATCACCACGATACCAACACCCGCCTGGGCTGGGCCGTGGACGAGACGGCCATGCTCCAGGACGTGCTGCTCATGAAGCGGCACAACGTCAACTTCGTGCGCACCAGCCATTACCCCAGCCCCGCTCGCTTCTACGACCTGGCCGACGAATACGGCCTCTACATCCTCAGCGAGGCGGATATCGAATGCCACGGCATGGGCATCACCGACGTGAACACCCTCTCGCGCGATCCCGCCTGGGAGCACGCCTACGTGGACCGCGCCGAGCGCATGGTCCTGCGGGACCGCAGCCACCCCGCGGTGATCGCCTGGTCCATGGGCAATGAGAGCGGCTACGGCGAGAATTTCCGCCGCGTCAGCGCCGCCATGCGCCGCCTGGACGGCCGCTTCGTCCACTACTGCGGCGCCAAGGACCTGCCCGCGCTCATCCCCGAGGAGATCGCCAAAGACCCCGCGAAGTTGTACCAGATGCGCGAACTGCGCCGCAAGACACCCGACGAGCCCACGGTCGATTTCGAGAGCACCATGTACATGTCCCCCGAGGCCTTGCCCGCCGCGGGCGAGGGCGCGGACCCCAGGCCTTTCCTGGTCTGCGAATACGCCCATTCCATGGGCAACGGCCCGGGCAGCCTGCGCGAATACTGGGAGGTCTTCTACAAGTATCCCAAGCTCCTGGGCGGCTGCGTCTGGGAATGGCAGGACCACGGCGTCCTGCGCCGCACTCCCGAAGGCAAACCCTACTACGCGTGCGGGAACGAGCTGGCCATGCCCTACAAGCGCGACGGCATCAACGGCAATTTCTGCAACGACGGTCTTCTCAGCCCGGAGAAGGTCCCCCATCCGGGGCTTCTGGAGCTGAAAAAGGCCATCCAACCGTTCTTCATCGAGCTGGTCTCGCGCGATCCGGTCACGGTGGCCGTCACCAGCCGTTACCAGTTCCTGCGCGGCGAGACGGCGGGCCGCTGGGAGCTGGTCCGCGACGGCGCCGTCCTCGCCTCCGGCGCGATCGATATCGACGATCTCGCCCCCGGCGAGCGGCGCGAATACCCCCTCCCTGTCCGCGAAGAAGGCCCGGAGAGCCTGCTGAACCTCTCCTTCCGCCTCAAGGAAGCCAAGAACTGGGCCGAGGCCGGCCACGAGGTCGCCTGCGAGCAATTCGTTCTCGGCGAGCGCCCGCAGCCGGCGACGCCCGCGGGCGGTCCGCTCCGAACGCGCCGCGAGGGGGATCTCCTCCTCGTCGAAGGAGAGGCTTTCGAGGCCGGGTTCGATCTCCTGCACGGCTGCCTGGTCCGCTATGGGAAGAACGGCGCGCAGCTGCTCGCCGCGCCCCTCAAACAGAACTTCTGGCGCGCGCCCACCGACAACGATATCGGCATCGTCGGGCCCATGCGTCCCGGCGCGGCGAACACCTGGAAGGACAACGGCCTGGACCGCCTCGAGCCGCGCCTGCTCGCAGAGCCCGAGATCTCCGAGGCCGAGGGGCGCCTCTGCCTCCGCCTGCGCCAGCGCTGGGGCGCGAACCCCTTCCCGCCCGTTCTGGACACCGAGACCGCCTTCACCGTGTACGGCTCCGGCGCCATCGACGTGGCCGTCTCCTACCGGCAGCTGGAAAGCCCCTACATGAAGGAGGGCTTCTGGTGGCCGCGTTTGGGCTGGACGCTCCAGCTGCCCGCGGGCGTGGATACCATTCGCTGGCACGGCCGCGGCCCGGGCGAAAACTACTCCGACCGCTGCTGGTCCGCCGATATCGGCTGGTACGAGAAGCGCGTCGCCGAAATGCACACCTCCTACAGCCGCATGCAGGAGAACGGCGCCCGCACCGATACCCGATCCATGGAGGCCGCGGGCGACGGCCTCGCCCTGCGCTTCGAGGCGCTCTCCGCTCCGTTCACCTTCACCGCGCACGATTATACCGACGCCGCGCTCACCAGGGCCTGGCACGAATATGAGCTCGAACGCGCCGGGGCGACCGTGATCGATATCGATATGGAGCAATCCGGCCTCGGCTCCAACAGCTGCGGCCCCGGGCCCCTCGCTCGCTACAAGCCCACTCTCGCGAGCGGTCCGAGGGAATTCCGCTTCCGCATGACGGCGCTGTAGGCGAAGGCATGCCAGGGGACTCTGTCCCCGGGACCCCAGGCAGGGACTCCGCCCCTGCACCCTGCCAGGGGGGAATGATTCCCCCCTGGACCCCTCAATTGGGGAAACACAAAAGGCTCCGGTATCCTGTCGCAAGGATACCGGAGCTCTTTCTGTTATGAGAAAACCGCTATGTTTTCTATTGACTGAAATCCCTCAATATGGGATTCTTCAGGGACGAAGTCCCTGAAGCGGGGCGCGGGACAGAGCCCCGCCGTAGCCTCAACGAAGCGTCTCCCCTATCGTATGCCCTTGTACGTCTCCTGTACCTGGCGGTAGCTGGCGAGATCGCCGATATCATAGCGGCGGCCGGGCATCTCCATGGAATGAACGGCGGTCTGGCCGCAGAGCCAGGCGATGAAGCTGCCGGGCGCGTCGGTGCCGCAGCCCGCCTCGATACCCGCCTGCACGAGGCCGGCGTCGGCTCGGGTATAGTAATAGAACGGCGGTGTGCACCAATGGGACTTGGGCTGGGCGGGCTTTTCCTCCATGGAGAGGATGCGGTCCTCCGCGTCCACCTGGGCGACGCCCGCCTTGCGCAGGCGCGCCTCGTCCGGCTCGAAGTAGCGCATGACGCAGCTGGTGCCCCTGGCGCGCGCGTAATCGATGAAGCGCCCGAGGGAAA
>CACZOT010000263.1 GCA_902782795.1 uncultured Eubacteriales bacterium
CGCCCGCCTCCCAGGCGCCGCGCGCGGCGGCCTCGTTGCCGAGCATGAGTTTTTTTGCCATTTGCTTTCGGCTCCTTTTGTTTCGCGCCCGCCCTCTGGGGACGGATGCGCAGATTGCTTCATTATTTTGTATAGTATAGCGCATAACCGCGAAAAAAGCAAACCCCGCGCGAGCATTTTTCGCGGGCGGGCGGATTGCCAGTTTCGCGGAAACATGCTATCCTGAAACTACACTTTTTGATGGGAGGATCGCGCGATGACAGATTTTTCCACCGTCACCGCCTGCGGAGAGAGCTGTCTCTCCTGCGGGAAACATCTCTCCGGAGCCTGCCCGGGGTGCATCGAAGCCGACGGCCGCGTGCCGGAATGGGCGGAATCGGGCCGCTGCCGAGTGCACGCCTGCGCCCGCGACCACAACGCGCGCTATTGTTTCCTCTGCACGGAATTCCCCTGCCCCCGTCTGGCGGAGATGTACCCCTGGCGCGAGGACGCCGTCTCGCGTCTGGTCTCCCTGCGCGGCGCGTATCTGCGCGGGGTCCTGGAGGAGGAATCCCTCCCCTCTTTCGCCGTGATCGGATTCGAGGGATCGACCGATGAGGGGCCCGGGATGGTCGCCTCTCTCTGGAGCCGCGCCAACTCCCGCTTCGCCGAGATCGCACCGCTTGTGAAGAAGTCCGAAAACGCTGCTCCGCTGCGCGTCTGGGGCCTGATGAGCGATCCTTCCCGCTCCTTCCGTCCCTGGGAGGATGGCTTCCGCCGCGGGCTCTACCTTGCCGGAGCGGAGTGCCCGGACGACGCCGTTCCCCCGGAGGGCTGGGTGAAGTGGGTCGCCCCGGCCGCGCGGTACTTGCGCTTTTCCGTCGAGGGCGACGCGCAAGCAGCCTTCCGTCTCGGGCTCGAAGCTCTGCGCGCCGCTGGATATTCCCTCGCCGGGGCAGCGTTCGATTGTACCGTTCCCTCCGAGGGGCGCTCCTGGGTCTACTTCCCCGTGCGGCGCGAGCCCTGATACCGGCCCTGTGGCGCTGGGTTCCGCTGGGAGTCGATGCCGGCGTCGCGGTCGGATTCCCGAAGATCCGGTCTCGCGGGCCGCTGCCCTCCCATGGATCGCCCGCGTTCCGCGCGCGGGCGCTGGGCGCGAAGTCCCCGCGGCGAACAGCCGCGGGGACTTCGCGCAGGTATTGTAGAGCGAGCGCCCGGCCGCGGCCGGGCGCTCGCTGCGTTTACTGCTGGTTTTGGCGCTGGTCATATTCGATCCAGCTGGGCCGGTAGGTCTCGACGTTTCGCTGGTGCTCCTCGTAGGTGCGGGCGAAGGCGAGCTCGCCGCTCTCGGGTTCCTTGGAGCAGAAGTAGAGATACCCGTCGTTGATGTATTCCATATCCGGATACACGGCCGCCTCGATGGCCGCCGCCGACGGGTTGCAGATCGGCCCGACGGGCAGCCCGCTGACGGCGTAGGTATTGTAAGGCGAATTGAGGGCGAGCTCCTCGCCCGTCAGGTTGAGCTTGTTCAGGCGCAGGACGTAGGTGATCGTCGCGTCGGATTCGAGCCTCATCCCCTGTTTGAGGCGGTTGTAGAACACGGCGGCGACGCGCCCGTAATCCTCCTTACGGCCAGCCTCGCGCTCGATCATGGAGGCGAGGATGAGCATCTGCTCCTGGGTGAGCCCGCCGACATACTTGGTGCGCTGATCGCCCACCTCGACGATCTCGCCGTTCTGGTCATATGTGATCTCGGTCTGATCGGTATAGAGGATGCGGTCCACGACCTTGTCCGTCTGCCCGAGCAGCTTCCGGATGATGGACTGGGCGCTGGCGTTGGTGAAGATCTGATAGGTATCCGGCGCCAGATACCCCTCCAGGGCGTAGATGCGGCCCGCGAAGCCTCCGGAGGCCTGGGCCTGCTGGAGAGCGTAACTGCCCTCCATGAACGTCTCGGGGCTGTTGCACAGGGCGAGGAACTCTTCCGGATCCTTGAGCGCGCCCTCGTCCACGAGGTAGGCGGCGATGTTCTCC
>CACZOT010000264.1 GCA_902782795.1 uncultured Eubacteriales bacterium
GACTGAATAGTCACGATTCAACAATATAAGCGGCGTTGCTTCACTTGTTCACGCCATTGCAATCACAGAAATCCGTAAGGATTTCCACATGCATTTTCCATTCTCCATTCTCAATTGTCCATTCAAATGAATCCCGTCTCCGGCACGAACTGAACGGATACAGAGCGCTCCGCTCTTTTCTCAGTTTCTCGTTCTCGCCCTGAACCGCATTTCGCGTTCGCGCTGGGCGGCGGCGTTTTTCTGGGCGTATTTGTCGTAGGCGCGGACGATGGCCTGGACCAGCTCGTGGCGCACCACGTCCTTATGGGTGAGCTGGGCGATGGCGATGTCGTCCACGTCCTTTAAGACCTCCAGCGCCTCCACCAGGCCCGAGCGCTTGCCGGTGGGCAGGTCGATCTGGGTGACGTCGCCGGTGATGACCATCTTGGAGCCCATGCCCATGCGGGTGAGGAACATCTTCATCTGCTCGCTGGTGGTGTTCTGGGCCTCGTCGAGGATGATGAAGGCGTCGTTGAGGGTGCGGCCGCGCATATACGCCAGCGGCGCGACCTCCACAGCCCCGCGCTCGACGAGCTTCTGATAGGCTTCTGCGCCCATCATATCGCCCAGGGCGTCGTGGAGCGGGCGCAGGTACGGATCGACCTTCTGGGCGAGGTCGCCGGGCAGAAAGCCGAGCTTTTCGCCGGCCTCCACGGCGGGCCGGGTGAGGATGATCTTCTCGATCTCCTTGTTTTTCAGGGCGACTACAGCCATGGCCACGGCGAGGTAGGTCTTGCCGGTGCCGGCGGGACCGACGGCGAAGCAGCAGGTATTTTTGCGGATCGAATCCACGTACTGCTTCTGGCCCAGGGTCTTGCATTTGACCTGACGGCCGCGGTAGGTGATGGCGATCACGTCCCGCATGATCTCGCCGATGCGGTCGGCGTTGCCCTCGGCGGCGAGCTCGATGGCGTAGCGGATGCGCGTGCGGTCGATGGGATCGCCCTGCGCGACGATCTCCCGCAGGCGCTCGATCACTTCCTTGCAGAGCTCGGCCTTTTCCTCCTCGCCGGTGATCTGCACCTCCGAGCCGTGGGCGTAGATCTCCACGCCCAGCTCTTCGCGCAGGAGCTGCATGTTTTCGTCCTTCAGCCCAAAGATGGCCATAAACTGTTCGGGCGAATCGATCTCCAAAGTGGCTTTGTATTCTTCTTCCAAAGGTTTTCCTCCATCGATCGAAAGTTTCTATCGTTCCCCGGAGCCGATCTCCCCGCGCGTGACCGCAAGAGAGACGCCCGCCTCCACGCACACGCGCAGGCGGAGGGATGTTTCTTCCATCATACTATATTCTTCCCATTTGTCAATCATTTCCGCGCCGGAGGGCAGTTCCGCCAGGGCACGGGAAAGCGCGCGGGCCTCCAGTTGGGAGCGGACGGCCGTCTCGTCCAGCGGCGCCGGAACCGTTTCGTACTCCCGCCGTACAGAGCGCCGCACGGCCAGGGGCAGGAACATGCCGCCCACGGGGAGGCTCTCCTCCGTTTCCTCGGCAGGGCCCAGTTCCCCGCCCCGGGCGATGGGCCATTCCCAGCCGAACAGGCACAGCCACGATTCGGTGGAGACGCGCCCGGTGAAGCGCCGCTCTTCCCCCAGGAGAGGAGCCTCGGCCTCGCCATACCCGTATACGGTCCCCCGCACCTCTCCCAGCGCGCCGACTCCCCGCGTCTCGCCGTCCCAGGCGCGTTCCTCCCCAAGGATGAGCGTCTGGCCGCGGCGCACCACGTCCCCTCGCCGCACGGCGGCGCGGCCCGCCCGCACGGTGATCTCCCCGACCACCGCGTCGCAGCGGGCGACGAGATCCCGCTCCGAGCCCAGCTCATAGAGCTCCGGCGGCTCGCGCAGGGGATACCCTTCGGCCAGAAGGGTCACGCCCGTGACGCGCACAGAGATGTGCCCGAACCGCGGACAGGCCGCCTCCAGCCGCCGGGCCAGGGCGTCCGGCTCCGGTACGGTCGACCCGGCCGTCACGCCCATCTCTTCCATGGCGGCGAGGAGCTCGCGGGGATCGCCGCCCTCCGGGCAGCGCGCCTCCACGCTCCAGACCCTGCCCGTGAGCAGGAGAAGGCACACGCACCCCGCCGCGAACCCCGCCAGGGCCGGCAGCGCCAGGCGCAGCGCGCGCCGCCATCGTCCCAGGGGCTCCATCCGCAAAACGGCCAGGCCGAAGCGCTCGCACAGGGTGCGCAGGCGCTCCCGGTCCCGCCCGCGCACGCGCAGGACCACGCGGCCTTCCTCCGGCGCGCGGGCCAGCAGGATCCCGATCCCCTCTGCTCGCGCCTTTTCCAGGAGCCTCCCGGGAAGCCCGCAGGCGATCTCGGCCTCCCAGAGGCCGTTACGCGCGCGCATCGGCTTCCTCCAGGCGGACGGCGGCGACGCGCCCGCGCACCACGACGCAGCCCCCGCCCATGCGGTCGATCGCCAATTCCTCGCCCTCGATCCAGACCCGCCCGCGCCGCGTCTCCAAAGCGACGGCCCGCGCGGAGAGATCGGCCACCGCCAGCGCGCCTTCGATCACGGCCCGGTCCGCGCAGACCAGGGCCCGCGGCGCGCACCCGGCCGCCTGGGAGAGCCATTCCGGCAGGGGCGCGCTTCGGCGCGTGCGTCGGCGCACGCTCTTGCGCACCTCCCGGCTGTTTCTCGCTTTTCGGGACATAGACGCCTCCTTGCGGCGGGTCCGCGCCCGCCCGAAGACTCTATGCCCCCGCCGTTCCTCCCTATTCCGCGGGGAAGACGCGGGAATACTCGTCCCGCAAGAAGCGCAGGAGAAGCTCGAGATAGCGGTACTGCCAGAAGACCGTCTCCCGGCCGATCAGGGAGCGCATCTCCTCCTGGGAGATCCACTTCGCGTCCATGACCTCTTCCTCCTGCAGGCGCAGGGAGGCGGCGTCCCCCTCCCAGGGGACGATGTACACGTCCGTGATGCAGTCCTCGCTCATATAGCTGAGGAAGCGCACGCTGCGGGAGACGTCCGGCGTGATGCCCAGCTCCTCCTCGCTCTCGCGCACGAGGGCCATTTCGCTCGTCTCGCCACGCAGAGCCGACCCGCCCGAGCAGGCCCAAAGGCCCGGAGCCGCCTTTTTGCGCAGGGAGCGCCTCTGGACGAGCAGCTCCCCCTTGGCGTTGATATACCAGATGTGCACGCCCAGGTGCCACCGCCCAGCGGGCACCTCCTCGCCGCGCACGAGGGTCTCCCCGGTCTTGTTCCCATGCAGATCCCGCGCGTCCCAAAGCTCCATCGTCTTCCGCTCCTTTGCCTCGCGTATGCGTATATTGTACCACAAATCCGCGCGGATATGTGCATGAACCTCCAAACGCTGGCATATTCTCTCCTTGTCGGATCCCGCCAACGAAAGGAGAGCATCCCCCATGCTGAATCGACCCCTCCGCCCGTTCGGCGTGCCCTTCGCGCCGAGGCGGCTGCTCGTCTGGAGCGCCCAGGCGGCGATGATGTTCCTCGCTTCGCGCGCCGTGCTCATGAACCGCCTCTCGCCCTTCGCGCCGGCGCTGTTCTCCGCGGGGCTGGCGTGCTCCTTCCCGCCCGCGGCCATGCTGGCCGGGTGCCTGCTGGCCGCGCCTGTTGGCGTCGCCGGACCGGAGAGCTTCTCTCCGCTGCTGGGATGTCTGGGGACGTGGGCGGCGGCGCTCCTCTGGCGGATCGTCACGGGGCGGGCGCTGTCCAACCGCGCGGGGCGGGACGCGCGCATGGCCGCGCTGGCGCTCGTGGGGGCGCTCCTGCCGGGGCTGATCCTCTCCCAGGGGCTGTTCTACAACCTCCTGGCCGCCTGCACGACCGCCGTCGTCGCCGCGGCTACCGCGCCTTCGATGTGGTCCGCTCTGCGCATCCGCCGGGGCCGCACGCGCCTTTTGCCCGAGGAACGCCTCTCGGCCGCGCTGCTGCTCGCCATCGCCGGTCTGGGCCTGGCGAGCCTTCCGGGGATGTTCGCGCGCTCGGCGGTGATCCTTGCCTGCCTGTGCGCGCTCCTGGTCTCCGGGAGCGGGATGGCCTCCGGGGCCCTGGCGGGCGCGGCGGCGGGGGTCGCGCTGCGCCTCGGCGGGTTCGATCCGCTCTTCGCCGCCCTCTTTCCCCTGCCCGCCATGCTCGCCGGCGCGGCCTCGCGCTTCTCCCGGCCCGCCGGCGCGGCGGCGTTTTTACCTGGCATGGCGCTGATCGCCGCGTGGAGCTTCGGCGCGGAGGCCATCCTTCCGGATTGCGTGTGCGCGGTCCTGGCCGGGACCGCCTACTGTCTCCTGCCGGAGGATCTCGCCAGGCTGGCCGCCGGGCCGCGCGCCGCCGCCTCCCAGGAGGAGGAGAATCTCGCCCTGCGCCGCCAGAGGGACGACCTGGCCAGGCAGACGCGCGCGCTGGCCTCGATCTTCGCCGAACTCTCGCGCGGATATTCCGCCCCGCAGGCCGCTCTGCCGGACGAGGCCGTCATGACCGCCCGCCTGCGCGATAAGCTGTGCGCGGGCTGCCCTTCCCGGGCCGCGTGCTGGGGCGAGGGCGACGGCTCGGCGGGCCGCATGCTGGCGCAGCTGCTCAGCCTCGCCTTTTCCGGGGCCGTCCCGACCGAAGGCGAGGAGCTCCCGCCCCAGTTCGCGCGCCTGTGCCGCCGGGCCGGGCAGATCCCCCGGCGGCTCGGGCCGATCCTGTCTGATTACGAGAGCCGCCGCCGCGCCGAGACCAAGCGTACCCGCCTGACCGCCCTCATGGCCGCGCAGTTCGGCCAGGCCGGGGAGATCCTCGGGCAGGCCGCCGACCGCGTGGAATCCGGCCCGGAGAGCGATCCCTCCCTGGCGCGGGCGGCCCGCGCCGCGCTGGAGAAGGAGGGTGTGCAGGCGGAGTTGGTCGCCGCCGTGGGCGGGGATTCGCCCGAGATCTGGGCGCGTCTGGCCCGCGCTCCCGAGGACGCCGCCGCCCTTCGCCGCGCCGCCGGACATATCTCCGCCGAGGCCGACCTCCCCTTCCAGGCCCGGCAGGAGGGCGATCTGGACGTGCGCTTCTCCCTCAAGCCGCGCAGGGCGCTCAAGGCGGGCTCGCGCAGCGTCGCCGCGCGCGCGGGGCGTCCCAGCGGGGACAGCCGCGCCGCCGTGCGCCTCGCGGACGGGCGCGTCCTGCTCGCCCTTTCGGACGGCATGGGCTCCGGGGCGCGCGCCGGACTCGAGAGCGGCGAGACCCTGCGCCTGCTCTCGCGCTTTCTCCAGGCGGGGGTGGAGCCGGGCGCGGCCATCGACGCCGTGAACGAGCTCATGCTCCTGCGCAGCGGCGAAGACATCTTCGCCACGGTGGACCTGTGCCTGGTGGACGCCGCGGGCGCCAGCGCGGAGCTGATCAAGCTGGGGGCCTGCCGCACATACCTTCTGCGCGGCGGGGCCTGCGTGCGCATCGAGGGCGGAAGGCTTCCCCTGGGCATCCTGGAGCAGGTGCGGCCCGTGCGTCGCAGCCTGCCGCTCTGCCCGGGCGATCTGCTCGTCATGGCCACGGACGGCCTGGACGGCGGCGAGGGCGACGATTGGATCGTGGAGACGATCTGCCGCGCCGGTTCGGAGCCTCCCCAGCGCGTCTGCGATCTGCTGGTGGAAGGATCCCTCTCCCGCGCCCTGAGCCACCGCGACGATACCACCGTCCTGGCCGTGCGCGTCGCCTGAGGCATTTGGGGGTAGACGCGCGGCCTCTCCCTTTGCTATACTGGCATGGGGAGGGATGCCGCCATGCAGATTACCGTGTTTCTCGCTTCCAGCCTGGGGACCGATCCGCGCATGCGCGCCGCGCTCGAGGAGCTGGCCGCCTGGATCGGCCGCGCGGGCCACACGCTCGTCTACGGAGGCAGCCGCATCGGGCTCATGGGCGTGCTCGCCGTCACCGCCAAGGAGAACGGCGCGCGCGTGATCGGCGTCGAGCCGCGCTTTTTCGTGGAGGCCTGCCGCCAGTTCGAGGGGGCGGACGAGCTCATCGTCACCGATACCATGTCCGAGCGCAAGGACAAGCTCATCGCCATGGCCGACGCCGTCGTCGTCTTTCCCGGCGGAGCGGGCACGCTCGAGGAATTCAGCCAGACCCTCTCCATGCTCAACCTCGGCCACGCCGATTTGCGGCTCGTCGTCTACGACGTCAACGGCTTCTGGGCGCCCCTAGGCGCGCTCCTCCGGGATATGGTGCAGGCCGGCTTCCTCAGCGGCGAGACCCTGGAGCGCGTGGTCTTCGCGAAGTCCCTCGCCGAGGTCGCGGAAGCGGTGGACGGCGGGCGTGGATAGAGCCCGCGCCTCGGAAACATACAGATAACCCGGGCTTCCGGATCCCCTTGCGGGTTCGGAAGCCCGGGTTTTTCGTCTCGATTCGCGCGGTCGGTCCGCGCCGCAGATCCGGCGGGCCTCAGCGCAGCTTCACCCGGAACAGGGAATTCACCGGCCGCACCATCCCGGCGAGGCTGCCGAAGGAGGTCGAAGGCCAGCTGTACTCCACGAAACGGCGTCCCACGGCGAAGCCGAGCACGGCGGAGCCGCCGCCGTCCACGTTGATCATCTCCCAGGCGTCGGGCACGAGCCTGCGGGCGATGGCGCACATCTCGGCGTAATTCGCGCCGGCGGACACGCTGGAGCGGCCCGAATACACGAGGATGAACAGCCGCCCGTCCCGCGTCAGGCCGATGCCCGTGCGCGGGTGGCGCGCCGGGGCGGCGATGTCGCTCTCCTGGGTCTGGCAGGAGAGGGGGGAAGCCCAGCCTTCGCGTTCGAGATGGGAGCGGGAGGCCTCCTCGTCGCCGAAGAAGCTCTCGCCCCGGCTGATCAGGGTGAGGCCGCCACCGTAAGCCCAGCGCAGACGCGCCCACTCGGCGGGGGTGAACTCCTCCGGCTCCTGCAGGCGCAGGTCCAGCCGCGGCGCGCTCTTCCAGGTATAGTAGCCGTCCGCGCCCGGCGCGAGGCCCGCTTCCTCCAGAAGGCGCAGGCCCTCTTCGCGCTCCAGCGAGACCACCACGCCCATGCTGGGCAGAACCACGTCCCCATCGCGCGCCGAGAGCAGCTCGTCCTGGACGATGACCAGGTTCACGCGGCCAGCGCCGACGATCTTCCTGTACTCGAAGCGCGGCGCTCCCGCGTCCGCCCGGCTCAGATAGGGCGTGTAGACCGCCGCCGCGCCGGGCGTTTCGGGGTCGACGTCCGCCGCCGTCCAACAGATGGGCGCGCCGTTCACGCGCAGCTCTCCGCCGCGCAGGCGGAAGTGGAAGAAGGCGAAGGTGCCGTCGTCGCGCAGGCCCATACACGCCTTGCGGTAGAGGGGGAAGGTCTCCACGCGGCGGCCGTCCTTTTCATAGAGCATGTAGTCCATATGGCCGCCGCGCATGGCGGTCTGCTCGCCGGGCCGGTCCGAGCGCAGGCGGTTGTAGAGCTCGGCCAGCCGCGGCGTGAGGAAGAACAGGTAATTCGAGATGATCTGCAGGGCCGGGACGTCCTCTTCCTCCAGGAGCTCGCGGCGCGGCGAAATGGCCTCGCCCGCGGAGAGGAGCACGTCCGCCCCCGCCGCGCGCTCGATCAGCGCGCCGTGTACGAGGATGCCCTCTGCCTCGCCCTGGTTTGTCCAGGGGACTTCCCCCTCCTCCAGGGTACCCAGCCGGAACCAGCCGCCCAGGGCTTGCACGCCCTTCCTCGCGCCCAGGAAGCGGGCGATGGCCTCGTCGCGCGCGCGGCAGAAAGCGGCGTACCAATCGCCCTCCGCGCCGCTCCCGGGCCAGACGACGCCCTCGGGCAGGCCCGAAGCGTCCTCCTCGTAGACGGAAAAGAATTCCTCCGGCCAGCGGCGGTAGAGCTCTCGGAGATCCATGGCATACACTCCGTCGCCGTATTGGGCGCTGAGGCGCGCGAAATCGCGGTACGAGGCCAGGGTGCGGCGGCGCATGGGCACGCCGGGCAGGAGATCAAACCCCGCGGGGACGTACAGGCACACGGGGCCTTCGTGGACGAACTGCCCGGCCAGCGCGCGTCCGACGAGCGTCTCCGGCGCGCAGAACACCACGGCGGGCAGAGCCAGGTTCCGGCAGGCGGAAAGGCCGCTCTCGCCGTACCAGACGAGGAACGCGTTTCCCGCGTCGAAGGCGGTATCCGCCTCGGCCTGGCTGAGATCGGCGCCGAAGCGGGCTTCCCGCGCCGCTTCCGCCTCCGGGACGAGACGGCCCAGCAGCGCCCGATCGGGCAGATCTCCCCCGCTCGCCGCCCAGCAGCGCTTTCCCAGGGCGGCCGCGCGAGCCATGTCCCGCCGCATGCGCCGGGCCCAGCGCGCGTCCGCGAGGACGAAGAGGACGCTCTCCTTTCGCGTGAAGAGCTCCTCCAGGCGGCCGCTCTGATCGATCGTGAAGGGCGCGTCGGCGACAGCGTCCTCTGCGTCGGCGAGGAGGGCCTTTTCCCAATCTGTCCCGAAGGCCTCCCGGCGCAGGCGAGCGGCGGCGGCGGCGATCTCCTCGAAGCTCGCGTCCATCCGCTCGGCAAAGGGCTTGAGCCCCTCGCCCAGCTCCTTCTCCCAGGCGGCGACGCGCTCCGCGCCGAGCAGGGCTGCGTGGCGCTCGGCCCAGAGATCCCGCGCCTGGGTAAAGCGCGGGGAGAGCATGGCCTCGATCCCGCCGAAGGAGATCACCGCGCCGAGCACGTCGCCCTGGAAGTCGGCGCGCGTATACCCGGAGGCGGTCCAGCCATTCCCCGTCAGGCCCATGTTCATTTGGCCTCGCTCCTTTCACGCGCGTGCGCGCGCACGGCGTTCGAGACGCGCAGGTAATCGTTGGTGAGGATGCAATCGATACCCATATCGATATAGCGGCAAGCCTCCCCGGGGTCGTCGGCGTAGAAGACGTTGCAGAGGATGCCGTTCTCCTTGGCCAGGTCCACGGAGGACTGGTCGAAATAGGGCTTGAAGAGCTGGATCTTCTCCGCGCCGAGGGCGATGGCGCGCCGGGGCATGGAGAGCATATCCTCCTTGTCGCCGTTCCAGCCCACGCACCGGGCGATCTCCGGGGCGATCTCGTGGAACTCGCGCAGGGCGCGGTCGTTGGAATTCATCATATAGCAGTGCTTCTCGCAGCCGTACTGGCGGATGAGGGAGGCGATCTTCTCATAATGGTGGTCCATATCGTCGCGATCCCAGATCTTCACGTGGATGTTCATGATGCAGGTGCAGGCGAACTTTTTGAGGATCTCCTCGAAGCGCACGATGCGCAGGCCCGTGAACTCCGGCGCGGTCTTGGCGCCGAAATCCAGGCGGAGGAGCTCCTCGTAGGTGTAATCCCAGACGCGGCCGGTGCCGTTGGAGACGCTGTCCAGAACGCTGTCGTGGATGGAGACGAGCTCGCCGTCCCTGGTGGCCCAGATATCGAACTCGATCTCCTCCGCGCCCAGAGCCACCGCCGCGCCGAAGGCGGGCAGGCTGTTCTCCGGGGCGATGGAATTGAAGCCGCGGTGGGCGCACACGCGCGGATAGGGCAGGTGCTCCTCGTCCGGAAGCATCATGCTGCCCGCGGGCCGGTAAAGCCAGGGGCGGCGGCCCTCGTCAATGTACTGCCAGTGGGCCTTCTCCTGGCCGCGGAAGCCGGCGGGCTTGAAATACTTGGCCTTGGGGTCGATCTCCACGACGCCGATGCCGACCTCGTTGCGCATATTCAGGAGCATCTCCCCCTTGGGAGAGACCGCCATGGAGCAGCCGCACACGGGCGAATCCGGCCCCAGGGAGACCGCGGAGCGCAGGAGGTAGGCGTTGGTGTTGTAGCAGAGGAAGCGCCCGAAGATCTCCAAGGCGTCGTGGGTGTCCGTGCGCTGGTGCGAGCAGCCGATGATGATATCGACGTTCTGCCTCGCCAGGGCCGGGAAAGCCTCGTACATATAGAAATCGTAACAGGTCATAAAGCCGAAGCGCAGCCCTTCGGCCTCCAGGACGCAGGGCGGCCGATACTCGTAGGAGTAGGCGCAATCCATGGCGTTCCCGCCCTGGGCGGCAGTCTTCACCTCGCTGGGCGCGGGGTGGGCCTTCAGATACACGCCGATCTCCCGCCCCTCGCGGTCGAAGCAGTGGGTGGCGTTGCTGTAGCCCCTGTCCGTCTTCTCGGCGAAGTTGGCAAAGACGAGGGCGTGGCAGCGCCGCGCCGTCTCGGCGGCCTTCCGGGCGATGACGGGCCGATAGCGCTCGATGGACGCGCGAAAGGCCTCCGCGTCCGGCATGGCGGCGGGGATATCGCAGTACTCCGGCAGGACGATCAGGTCCAGGCTCTCGTCGCAGCGGTCGATCAGGGCGCACATCTCCTGAAAGCAGCGCTCCGTGTCCGCGCTGTCCATGGAATACCAGGGCTGGATGATGCCGATCTTCATTGTAGAAACGCCTCCCACTGTCAGGATTTGAAAAGGGCGGCGCTCCCGGGAAGGGCGCCGCCGCGAAGGGATTATTTATTGCCGGTGAGCAGATCCAGCGCGCCGCCCAGCAGTGTTTCCAGGACGCCGGCGTCCGCCTTCTGGCCTTTGAGGAGCGCCTCGGCTGCCTTGCGGGTCTCGGCGCTGGCCGCGCGGTAGAGCTCCAGCACGCGCTTTTCCACCGCCGTGAGGGTGATCTCCTCGGCCTTCTTTTTCGCGGCGGTCTTCTTGGTCGCGGCGGCCTTCTTCGTCGTGGACGAGGTCTTCTTCGTCGAGGCGGCTGCGGTCTTCTTCTCGGCCGCGGCCGTCTTCTTCGTGGAAGAAGCGGTCTTCTTCGCGCCCGAGGCCGCCTCCAGGAGGGATTTCTGCGTCACGCCCGTCGCCTTGGCGATGGCCTTGAGCTGGGCCTGCGTCAGCTCCTTCTCGCCGCGCTCTGCCTTGCTGACATCTCCGGCGGAGACGCCCTCGATCTGCTTTGCCAGCTGCTCCTGGGTGAGGCCCGCGCCGGTGCGCGCCTCGCGGATCAATTCGCCAACGGTCTTTTTCGCCATGAATTCCGCCCTCCCGACATGTTTTTTCCCATTATACTGCAACCTTTCCTCCGGCGCAAGGTTCGCGAAAGAAGGGGATCGCGCCGGGAGGCGCCGCCCCTCCGTCACCCCGCCGGGAACAAATTACCCGGGCCCGTCAATGAAGAAGGCTCTGGCAGCCCTTCGACAGGATACCAGAGCCTTCTTCATTTTCGAAAGAACACTGTGTTTTTCTGAAATAAGAATCCCCAATATGGGATTCTTAAGGGACGAAGTCCCTTAAGCAGGGGTCCAGGGGACAGCGTCCCCTGGCGTCCCCCCGCGCTCGCTGCCGCCTCAGAACTGCCGCACGAGGCTGGTGACCTTGCCGGCGATGTGGAAATCCGCAAGGGCGGCGCCGGTGAGCACGCGCGGGGGCACCTTGGCGTTGAAGGCCTGGAGCACGACCGCGCCGTCCTGCTTGATCACCTTCTTCACCGTGCCCTCGTCGCCGTTGATGAGGCACACGGCGATCTCGCCGGACTCCACGTCGTCCTGCTTGTGCATGAGCACCAGGTCGCCCGCGAGGATCTGCGGCTCCATGCTGTCGCCCGTGACGCGCAAAAGGATGTATTCCTCCGGGTTCTTCAGATCCGCCA
>CACZOT010000265.1 GCA_902782795.1 uncultured Eubacteriales bacterium
CTTGACCAGGCGGTTGCCCCGCTCCAGGGCGGCGATGGCGGCCATTTCCGCGTCGGTGAGCTTTTCCGTGACGGCGGCCGCGAGGTTCTCCTCATAATGGTGGACGGAGAAGGGGATGGGCAGCTGGCCGCGCTGCAGGGCCCACTTGAGGCAGATGACGGCGGGGTGGCAGCCATGCGCCTGGGCGATGGCGAGCAGCTCCGGCATCTGCATATCGGCGAGATCCTCCGGGAGGATATCGCGCTCCGGACGGCGGGGCGAGCCCAGGGGCATATAGCCGATGGGGAGGATCTCCCTCTTGACGAGGTACTCGCAGAGCCCCTTCTGCTGGAAGCAGGGGTGCAGTTCCGATTCGCAGGCCGCAGGCGGGATGCGCAGCTTGTCCAGCACAGCCTCCAATTTTGGGATGGTCATGTTGGAAACGCCGATGTGCCGCACCAGGCCCTGATCCACCAGGTCCTCGATCTGGCGGTAGGTATCGAGGAACTCCGCCACGGAGAAGGGCCGGGAATCCGGGTTGCGAGAATCCACGCCGCAGAAGGGCGCGTGGTAGTTGGGGAAGGGCCAGTGGATGAACAGCATGTCCAGGTATCCGCACTGGAGGTCGGCGATGGAGCGCCTGCAGGAGGCGGCCACGTCCCTGTGCATGTCGTTCCAGACCTTGGACATGACGAACAATTCCTCGCGCCGCACGACGCCTTCATCAATGGCCTGGCGGAAGGCGGCGCCGATTTTGTCCTCGTTGCCGTAGCAGGCCGCGCAATCAAAGAGCCGGTAACCCGCGCGCAGGCCGCCCGCGACCGCCTGGGCGACTTCCTCCGGCGAGACGCGGTCGGAGCCGAAGGTGCCCATGCCGATGCAGGGGATGCGTCCGCCGTCCCGGAGCGGGAACGTGGGGACGGTATGGGGGTCGATCATTGGTGCTCCCTCCCAAATGTGGAATCGAGGGGAATGGGCGCGTCAGTCCGGGAAGACGATGGAGACCTTGCCGCAGTGGCCCGAGGCCATGAGCGCGTAGGCCTTGTCCGCGTCCTTGAGTTCGAAGCGGTGGGTGATGAGCCTGTCCGGATGGATGCCCCAGCGCACCAGGCGCTCCACCAGCTCCTCCATGCGCCAGAGGGAGGTGACCCAGGAGCCGTAGATGGCCTTCTGCCCGTGCATGATATCCGGGGAGGGGTTGAAGGTGACGTCGTTGCCCTCGCCGACCATGGCCATCTTGCCCCATTCGCGCGTGCAGCGGATCGCCATGGCGCGGGCCTCGTTGTTGGCGGAGCAATCGACGGCGCGCTCGCAGCCCATGCCGCCCGTGACCTCCATGATCTGCGCTTCGCACCGGGCGATGTCCGAGGAATCGAAGGCCCAATCCACCAGGCCCAGGTCCCTGGCCAGCCGGATGCGCTCCTTGCTGATATCGCAGCCGATGGTCTTGTCGCAGCCCATGGCCTTGGCGAGCATCAGCGTCGCCAGGCCCACCGGGCCGAGGCCGGTCACCAGCACGCGGTCGTTGCCACAGACGCCGATCTTCATCAGCGCCTCGTAACAGGTGCCGAAGCCGCAGGCCACCTGCGCACCGTCCTCGTAGGTCAGCTCGTCCGGCAGGGCGACGAGGTCCTTCTCGTCGCAGAGGATATAGGGCGCCATGCCGCCGTTGCGCTGCCAGCCGTAGGCAGCGCGGTAGGGGCTCTTGCAGGAGATGTAGAAGCCGCGCCGGCAATCGTAGCAGACGCCGCAGCCGGAGATATGGTAGACGATGACCCGGTCGCCCTTCTTGAAGCGCCTGAGGCCCTCGCCTTCTTCCACGATGACGCCGCAGGGCTCGTGCCCCGCGATCATGCCGGGCCTGTACCCCTCCGCGCCCTTGCCCACATGGGCGCGGTAGATGCAGCGGATATCGCTTCCGCAGATGGTGGAGGCCTTGGTCTTCACCAGCACCTGGCCGTGGCCCGGCTTGGGGATCTCGAATTTCCGCAGCTCCACCGTGCTGTTGCCGGGGAGGATCGCGCCGAGGATCGTTCTGTTCATGGGGAAGCCTCCTTTTGCGGTTGTTGGCGATGGTATTTGCTTTTTCTTTACGAATCGTTTATGATAGCATCATACCATCGCGCGTTTGCCCTGTCAACGCCGGGACTGCCCCGAGGGCGCGTGAGGGCGAATCCTCCGGGAGGACGGCGCCGTCTTCCCGGAACCACGGAAAGGAGGGGCGCGCATGACGCCGAAAGAGCGGTTTCTCTGCGCGCTGGACGGCGGAGTTCCCGACCGCGTGCCCACGTTCGAATTGGAATTCCAGCTCTCCGAGGAGCTGTGCGGCAAGCGCTTCCTCACCGAGGAGGATCTGAAAAACGCCTCCCCAAAGGAAGAGGAGCGACTGCTGGCCGAGAACGCCGAGACCCTGATCGAGGTCTACGAGCGACTGGAGCACGACGCCATCTGCGTCCAGTACCTGAACGAGGAGCACCAGATCGAGACCGTCCGCCTGCTGCATCGCTTGTCCGGAGACCGCTTCGCCATCCTCGCCCACGGCGACGGCACCTTCGCCATCCCCGACGGCGAGGGCTTCGAGAAGATGTGCGTGGCCATGTTCGAGGAGCCCGAGAGCCTGCACGCCGAGGCCAGGCGGATGCGGGACGAGGCCATCCGCCACGACCGCG
Source organism: uncultured Eubacteriales bacterium (assembly GCA_902782795.1). GTDB lineage: Bacteria > Bacillota > Clostridia > Christensenellales > Aristaeellaceae > UBA1224. The sequence goes on from CACZOT010000265.1 coordinate 2,649, forward strand.
CCATGCTCGACGCGGGCTTCGACGGCTTCATCCTCTGCAGCGATTACTGCTTCAACCAGGGGCCGTTCATGTCCCCGAAGATGTTCTCCGAATTCGTCGCGCCGTACCTGGCGGAGATCATCGCCGCCATCCGCGGCGCGGGCGGGTACGCCATCAAGCATACGGACGGCAACATCATGCCCATCATCGACCAGCTCGTGGCCGCGCATCCGCACGCCCTGCATTCCCTGGACCCCATGGCGGGCGTGGATATCGCCGAGGTCAAGCGGCTCTGGGGAGACAAGGTCGCCCTGTGCGGCAACGTGCACTGCGCCGCCATGCAGACGGGCACCGAGGAGGAGGTCGTCGCCTCGGCGGAATACTGCCTGACCCACGCCAAGCCCGGCGGCGGGTATATCTTCGCCACCAGCAACATCCCCTTCAGGGGCCTGCCGCTGGAGCGGTATCTGCTGGTGCTGGACGTCTGGAAGCGCATGCGCGATTATTGAGGCGGCGCGGTCGACAGCCCCGGCGGAGGGTGTTATAAAACCGGCAGAACCCTTGAAACAAGCGCACGACAGGAGGGGACGTCCATGCGGAAACTGACCAGCCGCGAACGCTTTGGCAGAATGTACCAGCACCGGGAGGCCGACCGCGTGCCCGTGCTGGACTCGCCTTGGCCCGAGACCATCGAGAGATGGGTCAGCGAGGGCATGCCGACCAGCGATTATATCGCGCATTTCGACCTGGACAGGACGGTCTATATCAGCACGGACAACTCCCCGCAGCTGCCGGAGCGCGTCGTGGAGGAGACGGACGAGTATGTGATCAAGACCACCCCCTGGGGCGTCACCCGGCGCAATTTCAAGCATAAGACCACCACGCCCGAAAACCTCGCCTACGCCATCCAGTCTCCGGAAAGCTGGGCGAAGGCCAAGGAGCGCATGCTGCCCACCGACGACCGCATCCCCTGGGATTGGCTGAAAAAGAACTACAAAACCTGGCGCGAGGAGGGCTACTGGATCACCGGCGGGCTGTGGTTCGGCTTCGATATCACCCATTCCCACATGGTCGGCACCGAGGAGACCCTCATGGCGATGATCGAGGAGCCGGAGTGGGTCATGGATATGTTCGAGACCGAGCTGGACCTCTCTCTCACGCTGCTCGAGCGCGTGTGGGACGCCGGCTACACCTTCGACGAGGTGCACTGGTATGACGACATGGGCTACAAGAACACGCAGTTCTTCTCCCTGGCCATGTACCGGGAGCTGCTCAAGCCCTTCCACCAGCGCGCCATCGATTGGGCGCACGCCCACGGCTGCGTGGCGCGGCTCCACTCCTGCGGCGACATCATGCCCCTGGTGCCGGAGCTGGTCTCCATGGGCCTGGACGCCCTCAACCCCCTCGAGGTCAAGGCCGGCATGCGCCCGGAGGAGCTCAAGCGTCAGTTCGGCGACAAGCTGGTGTTCCACGGCGGCTTCAACGTCATCGAGTGGGACAAGCCCGAGATCATCCTCCCGGAGATCGAGCGCCTTGTGCCTATCCTCAAGGAAAACGGCGGCTACATCTTCGCCTCGGACCATTCCATCCCGCCGCACGTCAGCCTGGAGGATTTCACCCGTATCATCGAGACGGTCAAACGCGTCGGTTCCTACTGAAACGCGGGGCCGCATAAAACAGTGCGCGCCGCCGGTATGTACCGGCGGCGCGCACTGTTTTATGCAGGGCTTCAGAATTCGTTGCGTGGGTCGCGCGGGTAGCGCTTCTCCGTGTTGTCGTCCAGGTAGACGACCTCCAGTTCGTCGAAGGGCACGTCCTCGACGAAGTGCTCCGGCTTGAAGACCGTGCGCCGGAAGGCCTCGAATTCCTTCAGATGCTTGTCCAGCCACATGGGGCAGGGGTAGTCCATCTCGTGGAGGATCTCGCGCAGGATCTCCTGCTCCTCGCCCCATTCGCAGGGGGCGTCGCTGTTCTTGACGATGCGGTGCCGCTTGATCGATTTCACCCAGAGCCGGTTCATAGGCCTTCCCTCCGCCGTGCGTTTGTGCTCCTATCATACCACAAAAATCGCCCGCGCGCATCTTTTCGTTGATGGATGGGACGAAAGGCGCTATAATGCAGACAAACGGGTACGGAAAGGAAGATGGGAATGAAGCGCGTTCGCGTAGCGGTGATCGGCTGCGGCTGCATTTCCGGGATCTATCTGAAAAACCTCACGGGGCGCTTCGCCGACACGGTCGAGGTGGCGGCGGTGTGCGATCTCATCCCCGAGCGCGCCCTCGCGGCGCAAAAGGAGTACGGCGTTCCCAAGGCGGTCTTCACGGACGAGGAGATCATGGCCGATCCGACGATCGAAGCCATCCTCAACATCACACCGCCGCTCGAGCACGCCAAGGTCAACCTCATGGCCCTGCGCGCGGGCAAGCACGCTTATTGCGAAAAACCCCTCGCCTGCACGCTGGAGGACGGCAAGGCCCAGGCGGAGGAGGCCGAAAAGCGCGGCCTTCTGCTCGGCGGTGCGCCGGACACGTTCCTGGGCGGCGGCCTGCAGACCTGCAAAAAGCTCATCCGCGACGGCTGGATCGGCGATATCGTCGCCGTGAGCGCCCAGATGCTCGGCCACGGGCCGGAATCCTGGCATCCCGATCCGGAGTTCTTTTACAAATTCGGGGCCGGGCCGCTGTTCGACATGGGGCCGTATTACGTGACGGCGCTGTGCAACCTGGTGGGCCCCGTGGCGGCGGTGACAGCCTCCACGCGCGCCTCCTACCCGCGCCGTGTGATAGGCAGCGAGCCGAAGAAGGGGCAAGTCATCGAGGTGGAGGTGAACACGCACTGCGCGGGCGTCCTCGACTTCGCCTGCGGGGCCGTGGGCACGCTGACGACCTCCTTCGACGTCTGGAGCGACCGCAACCTCCAGCCCATCACCGTGTACGGTTCCCGGGGGACGCTCCGCGTGCCGGACCCGAACACCTTCGGCGGGCCCATCGATATCCTCCTGCCCGGCGCGGAGGGCTGGCAGAGCGTGCCCGTCCTCTACCCGAACACGGAAAACAGCCGCGGCCTGGGCTTTACGGATTTCTGCCGCTGCGTGCGCGAGGGCGGGGAACCCCTGGCCTCCTGGCGGCAGACCATCCACGTGCTGGAGACCATGTGCGCCTTCGACCTCTCCAGCCGGGAGGGCCGGCGCGTGGAGATCGCCTCCCGCAGCCAGGAGCGCGCGCCGCTGGATCTATGAACAACCGACGCAAATAGACAAGGAGGAGACCGAACAATGAAACAGGCTCTGATCGTATGGGGCGGCTGGGACGGCCATGAGCCCCGCCAGGTCGGCGAGCGCTTCGCCGGCGTGCTCGAAAAGGAAGGGTTCCGCGTGGAGATCAGCGATACGCTGGAGGCCTTCGCGGATCTGGAGAAGCTCAAGGGGCTGGATCTGATCGTGCCCGTGTGGACCATGGGCTCCATCGAGCGGGAGCAGAGCAAGAACGTCTGCGAGGCGGTCGGCAAGTACGGCGTGGGCCTGGCGGGCTGCCACGGCGGCATGTGCGACAGCTTCCGGCAGGATACCGAGTGGCAGTTCATGACCGGCGGCCAGTGGGTCTCCCACCCGGGCGGAGACGGCGTGAAGTACCGCGTGAACGTCCGCCGGGGTTCCAGCCCGCTCACCGAGGGCATCGCCGATTTCGAAGTCGCCACCGAGCAGTATTACGTGCATGTGGACCCGGCCAACGACGTCCTGGCCACCACGCGCTACCCGGTCGTCAACTACTACCACAGCGCCAACGGCGCGGTGGACGTGCCCGTCGCCTGGACGCGCCGCTGGGGCCACGGCCGCGTGTACTACAATTCCCTGGGCCACCACAACGACGTCTTCGACGTTCCGGAGGCTCTGGAAATGATGCGCCGCGGCATGCTCTGGGCCGCCGAGGGCAAAGCCGTCTTCGAGGCCTCCGGGCTGGATCCCGAGATGTACGCTAACACCGCGAAAATGTACTGAGGAGGAGTTCGCCATGAGCAAGCGCACGAAGATCGCCATCGTCGGCTGCGGGTGCATCTCCGGCATCTACCTGACCAACCTGACCACCGTCTTCGCCGATACGGTCGAGGTCGCCGCCGTGTGCGATCTCATCCCCGAGCGCGCCCTGGAGGCGCAGAAGAAGTACCGCGTCCCCAAGGCCGTGTTCACCGACGAGGAGATCATGAACGATCCCGAGATCGAGATGGTCCTCAACCTCACCACGCCGGACCAGCACAAGGCGGTCAACATGATGGCCCTGCGCGCGGGCAAGCACGCCTACTGCGAGAAGCCCCTCGCCTGCACCCGCGAGGACGGCGAGGAGCAGGTCGCCTTCGCGAAGGAGCGCGGGCTCCTGCTGGGCGGCGCGCCGGATACCTTCCTGGGCGGCGGCATCCAGACCTGCCGCAAGCTCATCGACGAGGGCTGGATCGGCCGGCCCGTGGCGGCGACGGCCTCCATGCTCTGCCGCGGCCACGAATCCTGGCATCCGGATCCGGAGTTCTATTATAAGCCCGGCGCGGGCCCGATGTTCGATATGGGCCCGTACTACCTCACCGCGCTCGTGAACCTGCTCGGCCGCGTGGAGAGCGTCGCCGGCAGCGCGCGCATCTCCTTCCCGCAGCGCACCATCACCAGCGAAAAAAAGTACGGCCAGAAGATCGACGTCGAGGTGCCCACGCACATCGCCGGCATCCTCAATTTCGAGAGCGGCGCGGTCGGCACGCTGGTGACGTCCTTCGATACCTACAACGATATTCAGGCCGCCTTCACCGTCTACGGCTCCGCGGGCACCCTCCGCGTGCCGGATCCCAACACCTTCGGCGGGCCGGTGTCCATCCTCCTGCCCGGCGCGAAGGAGTGGCAGGACGTGCCCGTCGTCTACGGCTACCGCGAGAACAGCCGCGGCCTCGGCGTGGCGGATTTCTGCCGCTGCATCCGCGAGGGCGGCGAACCGCGCGGCAGCTGCGAGCAGACCATGCATGTGCTCGATTGCATGGTCGCCTTCCACGAAGCCAGCGCCGAGGGGCGCGTCGTACGCCTCAAGACGCCGTATACCCGCAAGCCCGCCCTGCCGCTGAAGCAAGAGTAAAGCGGGAAGAGATCGAGGGGCTCCGCCCCGGCAGGGACTCCGTCCCTGCACCCTGCCAGGGGGAATGATTCCCCCTGGACCCCTCAATTGAGGGATTTCAGGAATGAAAAGGGCTCTGGCATCCTTTCGACAGGATACCGGAGCCCATTTCTTTTCGAGAGAATTGCTTTGTTTATGATTATCCAAATCCCCCAAGATGGGATTCTTAAGGGCCATTGGCCCTTAAGCGGCTTCGGCTGCCCCTCGCCCTGCGGGTGAGTCGCAGCTACGCGGGCCGGTCTCCTTCGGAACCGGCTACCGCTAGTCGGGCCTGTCGGCCCTCCCTCAGCGGGTCCGAGGGACAGCGTCCCCTGGCGTATGCCCCGTGGCGCGGCCCGCTACTCGGAAAGCGGCAGGATGACCTCGCCCTTGCCGATATTGGCGCTGTCGGGCGCGGGGGTCTCGGGGAACTCCGCGTCGAAGAGGGCGTCCAGATCCCAATCAGAGCCGTCGACGGGCTCGGAGGGGGTATCGTCGGGCCAGAAGAGGCCGTCGGCGTCGAAATCCCAGCTGTCGTCGACGAACCAATCCGCGTCGGCCTGGCCCTCCCAGGCGCCGTCCTGATTGTTCTCATTCCAGGCGGCGTCCCAATCGAAGCCCTCGTCCCAGCCGGTGAAATCGCCGTCCAGGCCGTCGCTCTCCTCCTGGAGCGCGCCGTCGGTCACGCCGAGGCCGGCGGTATCCATATCCGGGTACTCGGTACCGGCGGAGGCGGAGGTGACGTCGGCGTTCTTGCCCACCACGAACTGCCAGACCTTCTGGCCGATGCGGCTGGGCAGCTCGGGATCGCGGCTGTAGGCCCAGAGCTCGGCCATGTTCGCGGCGATCGCCACGGCCAGCGCCACGGAGGCGAACGCCAGGCAGGCGGCGCGGCGGCGGCGGTGTTTGCGCGTGAGGCGCACCTTGCAGCGGAAGAACCCGCCCGCCGCGAACAGCAGCCCCACCACGGGCAGCCAGCACAGCGCCAGGCCGATCCAGGAATGGACGTGCCCCTTGCGCAGGAGGCGCGCCTCGTCCCGCTCGTGTTGTTTGGAAAATTTCATCGCCATTCGTTTCTCTCTTTCGGTTTCATCAAGGCTTATGCAAAATTAGTATAACAAAATGGGCGCGAAGTGGCAACCTTTTTCCTTAGACGCGCGGGAAGGGCCCGGCGTTCCGGCGGTGATTGCGCGGCGGCGGCGCGGCTGATATAATAGGCCCGGGGAGGATTCTCCCGAAAATAGAAGACCGGTAGAAAAAGGAGGCAGACCCATGATGAACACCATCCGCATGGCGATCATCGGCGCGGGCGTCTGGGGCGAGACCCACGCCGCCATCTTCCGCGAGCATCCGTGCGCCGAGCCCGTCGCCATCTGCGACATGAACCGTCCCAAGGCTGAGGCGCTGGCGCAAAAATACGGGATCGCGCGCGTGTTCGGCAGCGTGGACGAGCTGCTCGGCTGGGGCGAATTCGACGCCGTCTCCATCGTCACGCCGGACCATCTCCACGGCGATATCGCCGTGGCCTGCGCCAACGCCGGCAAGCATATGCTCATCGAAAAGCCCCTGGCCACCAACCGCGAGGACGTGATGCGCATCCTCGAGGCCGTCAAGAGAAACAACGTGCGCGCCATGGTCGATCTGCACAACCGCTGGAGCCCGCCCTTCGCCGCCGCCCACGACGCCGTGCAGCGCGGGGAATTGGGCACGCTGCGCAACGCCTATTTCCGTCTCAACGATATCAAGTGGGTCGCCACGGACATGCTCCCCTGGGCCTCGAAATCCTCCATCATGTGGTTCCTGGGCAGCCATTCCTTCGATACGCTCCAGTGGGTCTTCGGCGACAAGGCCAAGCGGGTCTACACCGTTTCCAACCGCGGCGTGCTGGACGCCCTCGGCGTGCCCACGGACGACGTCTTCCTCACCACCATCGAGTTCGAGCACGGCGGCATCGCCCAGATGGAGAACGGCTGGATCACGCCCAACGCCAATCCCTGCGTCAACGACATCAAGTGCAACCTCTGCGGCGACAACGGGATGATCGCCATCGACGCCAGCAACCACAACCTTATCCAGTTCTATTCCGACGACAAGGTGACCGTGCCGGATATCATCGTGCGCAACACCGTGCACGGCTACGTCAAGGGCTTCGCCTACGAGAGCATCCGCTCCTTCGTGGACCGCCTCGCCTCCGGCCAGCCCTTCATCGTCAGCATGGAGGACGCCGCCAATACCAGCCTGGCCATCCTCTCCATGTTTGAATCGGCGAAGACACGTATGCCGGTCGAGCTCGAGCCCATCCGTTTCGAGGAGACCGTATAAAACAGCGCAGCCGGGCGCGAAAAAGGAGCGGGCCAAAGGGCCCGCTCCTTGCGTTTTCCGGAGGGTCAGGAGTGCGCGGGGATCTCGCCCGCCTTTTCCAGGGAGAGCTTGGTCAGCACCGGGCCGACGAGCTCGTAGATGAGCGTGGCGCAGAGCACCACAGCCTGGATGGACGCGCCGTACTGCGGAAGCTCCACAAGAACGATCTGCGCCATACCGATGGCCACGCCCGCCTGCGGCAGGAGCGTGATGCCCAGGTATTTGCGGATCTTGTCCGAGGCGTGGACCACCGTCGCGCCCAGAAACGCGCCGAAATACTTGCCCACCGAGCGCGTGAGGATGTAGACCACGCCCACCATGCCCACCGTCTTCAGGGCGTTCAGATCCAGGTTCGCGCCCGAGATGACGAAGAAGAGCATGAACAGGGGCGGCGTCCAGGAATCCGTGATGTCGAGGAGTTCGAAGGCGTCCTCGCGCAGGTTCACGAGCGTCGCGCCGATGGCCATGCACAGCAGGAGGTCCGAAAGGCCGAACTGCTTGGCCAGGCCCACGCCCAGCAGCACCGCGGCGATGGTCACGCCCAGGCGGTTGCCCTTGGAGTGGAAAAAGCGCAGCACCAGCGAGGAGAAAAAGCCGATCGCGCAGCCGATGACCAGGCTCAGGACGATCTCCAGCAGCGGCTCCAGCACCATGGAGCGCATGCTGGCCGCCTGGCCGGAGGCCAGGGCCTTGGCCACGGCGATGGACACGGAGTACACCACCAGGCCGATGGCGTCGTCGATGGCGACCACGGGCAGGAGGGTGTTGGTCAGCTCGCCCTTAGCGCGGTACTGGCGCACCACCATGAGCGTGGCGGCCGGCGCGGTGGCTGTGGCAATGGCGCCCAGGGCCAGGCACATGGGCAGCGGGAACCCGCAGGCGATCAGCACCGCGTCCACGAGGAACGTGGCGGTCAGGGCCTGGAAAAAGGTGATGATCACACAGCTCTTGCCGATGGCCTTGAGGCTGGCGAGCTTGAATTCTCCGCCGATGGAGAAGGCGATGAAGCCCAGGGCCGCCTGGGTGACGATGGCCAGACCGCTCAGCGCCTCCTGGGGGACGAGTTTGAACACGCACGGGCCGATGAGCAGGCCCGCGACCAGATACCCGGTCACGTTGGGCAGATGGATCTTCTTGACGGCGCGCGAAAGCGCCAGGCCTCCGATCATGGCGAAGGCAACGATGAGCAGCGTATGCATGGCTATTTGTGGCTGACTCCTTCCCAATTCATCACCGGCACCGAGAAGAGCACGCCCGTGTTGGGCAGCTTCAGATTGCCGCAGACGTGGTGCACGCAATCGCGCGCCACGGGGATGTCCTCGTCGTTCATGACGATGAACACCATCTTGCCGGCCTGGTGCTCCGGGTTGAGGAACTGCCGCAGGCTCCCGAAGATGGGCGGCGGCTCGATCTCGGAGGAATCGATGGAGGAGAGCATGCCGCGGCAGTCCACCGTGGTCGCTCCGGGGATGCCCCGGGCCATCAGCTCGTTCATCAGCGGCGAGATGACCTGCGGGTTCGGGGAAATGTACACAAACAGCTGCATGAGGGGAACCTCCTTGGCAAGCTTTTCAATCGTTGTCCTCCTAGTTATACGCCTCGCGGATGATGTTTTCGAGAAGATGTGGTTTCAAACGGAAAAACCCCTGTTAAATGATCGCACAAACACGCACGATGTTGCGTATTTCTGTCCAGGCGTGCTATAATATGTAGAAAGCGGAAAACGGGGAGGGCCAGGCCGTGGAGTTCAAGCTGGTATCCAATTACGAGATGCGGGGCGATCAGCCCCAGGCGGTGGACGCGCTCTGCCGCGGCGTGGAAGCCGGGATGGACCACCAGGTCCTGCTGGGCGTGACGGGCTCCGGCAAGACCTTCACTATGGCAAACATCATCCAGCGGGAGCAGCGCCCGGCGCTCATCATCGCCCACAACAAGACGCTGGCCGCCCAGCTGGCCTCCGAGTTCCGGGAGTTCTTCCCGGAGAACGCCGTGGGCTATTTCGTCAGCTATTACGATTACTACCAGCCCGAATCCTACATCCCCTCCACAGACACCTATATCGAAAAGGACGCCGCCATCAACGACGAGATCGACCGCATGCGACACAGCGCCACCGCGTGGCTGGCGGAGCGGCGGGACGTCGTGATCGTGGCCTCGGTGAGCTGCATCTACGGCCTGGGCAGCCCGGACGAGTATGAAAACCTGTCCGTCTCCCTCCGGGAGGGCATGGAGATCGACCGGGACGAGCTGCTGCGACGGCTCATCGAGATGCAGTTCACGCGCAACGACTTCGAGCCGGAGCGCGGTACCTTCCGCGTGCGCGGCGAGGTCATCGAGATCATCCCCGCGGCCTCGGAAAAGCGGGGCGTGCGGGTGGAACTCTTCGGCGACGAGATCGAACGCCTCTCCGAGATCGACATGACCACCGGCAAGGCGCTGCGCTATATGAACCACGTGATGATCTTCCCCGCCTCCCACTACGCCACCTCCCGCGAAAAGCTGGACGCCTGCCTCACCCGTATCGAGGGCGACCTCGAGACACAGCTTGAAGAGTTCCGCCAAAACGACCGCCTGCTCGAAGCGCAGCGGCTGGAACAGCGCACGCACTACGATATCGAACTGATGCGCGAGATCGGCTACTGCTCCGGCAGTGAAAATTACTCCCGCTACTTCGACGGCCGCGAGCCGGGCGAACCGCCCTTTACGCTGC
>CACZOT010000266.1 GCA_902782795.1 uncultured Eubacteriales bacterium
AAGTCTTTTCCTTATCGATGATATAATCGAACAGGCGCACAGCGTTGCCCACGCACACCGGAAGAACGCCGCAAGCGTCGGGATCGAGCGTGCCGCCGTGGCCGACGCGCACCCCTCGCGGCAAACGCTTGCGGATGTAATTCACCACGTCGCCGGAGCTCATGCCCGGCGGCTTGAGGATGTTCAGGAACCCGTCCAGCATGCTAACGATCCTTCCCGCGCGCGGCGGCTTCGAGAAGCTTCCCTTCGACAACGCGGAGTGCTTCCTCCGGCGTCGCAAAGACCGTGGCCCCCGCGGCGAAGCGATGCCCGCCGCCGCCCAACTCCTGGGCTACCTTGGAAACGTCCGCGCGGCCCGCGGAGCGCAGGCTGATCTTCACCGCGCCTTCGCGCTCCTCCAGCATGGCGGCGGCCTCCACGCCCTCGATCTCGTTGAGGTAGTTGACGATGCTCTCCGTATCCGGATGCCCGGCCTCGCAGCGCGCCATCATTTCCCTGGTGACAAGGGTCACGGCCACGCGCCCGTCGTCCGAGAGGCGCATCGCGTGCAAGGCTTCGCCGAGGAGGCGCGTGCGCGCCAGAGTGCGCGTGCGGAACAGGCTGGCGCTGGCGGCGCTGATATCCAGCCCGCATTCGACCAACCGCGCCACTGTGCGCATCGCTGCCGGAGTGGTGTTCGAGAACTGGAAGTTGCCCGTATCGGTGGAGATGGCGGTGTACAGGCACACGGCGATCTCCGCGGTGATCGGCACGCCCAGCTCGTCCAGGAGCATGGCGATGAGCTCGCCCGTCGAGGACGCCTTGCCATCTATGTAGCGGATTTCGTCGAACCCAGGGTTGGTGTCGTGGTGGTCGATGAGAGCCTTCCCCATCGTCTCCTCGCCCGAAAAGCGCACGCCTACGCGGTCCGGGCTCGCGGTGTCCACATGCACGAGATTCCGCGGCGCGAAGGGTTCCTCGCCCGCGAGGAAGACCGTCTCGCGCAAAGGCAGGAATTCATACATGTGCGGGATTCTCTCCGAGGACGCCGCGAAGGCGCGCTTGCCGAGGCTGAGCAAGGCCAGGGTCAGGGCGATGGCGGAGCCGAAGGAATCCCCGTCCGGTGAAATATGACCGCAGACCGCGAAATCATCGCGTTCCAGGAGCCAACGGGCCATTTCACGCATCGGTCTCGTCCTCCGGGCGCGGCTCGTCCCGCTTGAGCAGCTCGTTGACGTGCGCCGCGTATTCTATATTCGTGTCCTCCTTGAAGATAAGCTCCGGCGTGTAGCGCAGCTGCACGCGGCGGCCCAGCTCCCTGCGGATGAACCCGGAGGCGCTGCGCAGCGCCTTGAGCAGGTCCGCGCGCTTGTCGGCCTCCAGGACGCTGACGTGCACGGTGCACCAGCGCAAATCGCGCGTTACGTCCGCGCGTACAACGGAATACGTTCCCGAAACGCGCGGGTCGCGCACGTCCTCGCGAATGATGGCGTCCAGAGCGCGCCGCACTTCCTCGGAAATGCGGTCGGTACGGTCAAATGCAGGCATTTTGTTCCCCTTTCCCCGGCGGCAAAGCGCCTTCCGGTGCGGAAAATGATCGGTCCATCGGATCTGCGAGCGACCGGCCCAGGGCGGCTTGTATTCGCGCCCAGTTGATTCCGGCCTTTCGACAGGGTCTCCTGACCTTGCGGACTCGCGGGCCAGAAACCCTGGTAACCGCCAAGGCCTCGCGCGCGGGCGGTCCCCACCGGCCCGGCAAGACTGCGCCAATCGCGTGCTGATACCGGCATTTCTTCATAGCCGCCCAGCCTTTCGGACTCGCGGGTCAGAAGCCACTGGCGACCGCCAAGGCCTCGCGCGTGGGCGGTCCCCCGGATTCCGTGGGAAAACCCTTCCATTCACGAACATGCAGGAGGGCATCGCTGCACTCCTGCACGATCTTGCTTTATGTTGCTCCTCAACGCTCGATCTCTTCCATCTCGAAGCACTCGATGACGTCGTTCTCCTTGACGTCGTTGTAGTTCTCCAGGCCGATGCCGCACTCGAAGCCGGTTGCGACTTCGCGGGCGTCCTCCTTGAAGCGGCGCAGCGAGGAGATCTTGCCCTCGTACACGACCACGTTGTCGCGCAGCAGGCGGACCTGGGCGTTGCGCTGGATCTTGCCGTCGGTGACGTAAGAACCGGCGATGGTGCCCACACCGGAGACGCGGAACGGCTGGCGTACCTGCGCATGGCCGAGGATATTCTCCTGGAATTTGGGAGCGAGCAGGCCCTTCATGGCCTTCTCGACATCCTCGATGGCCTGGTAGATGACGCGGTACAGGCGCACATCCACCTTTTCGCGCTCGGCGATCTCACCCACATGCGCGTCGTGGCGCACGTTGAAGCCGATGATGATGGCGTTGGAGGCGCTGGCGAGCATGATGTCCGTCTCGGTGATGGCTCCGACGCCGCCATGGATGCAGCGCACGCGCACCTCGTCGTTGGTGAGCTTCTCCAGGGACTGCTTGACGGCCTCGACGGAGCCCTGCACGTCGGCCTTGACGATGAGGTTGAGTTCCTTGATCTCGCCGGAGGAGATTTGGTCGAACAGATCGTCCAACGTGGTCTTGGTCTGGGTCTTGATGAGAGCGGCGCGCAGTTTATCCTTGCGCTCCTCGGCGACCTGACGGCTGAGGCGGTCGTCGTCCACGGCGCTGAGCGTATCGCCCGCGTCCGGCACGTCGTTGAAGCCGATGACTTCGACCGGCTGGCTGGGGCCGGCCTCCTTGACGCGCTCGCCCTTGTCGTTGACCATGGCGCGCACGCGGCCATACGCCGTGCCCGCGACGATGGTATCGCCCACGCGCAGCGTGCCGTTCTTGACCAGTACCGTGGCC
>CACZOT010000267.1 GCA_902782795.1 uncultured Eubacteriales bacterium
CACGTGCGCTGTTACCTTTCCATCGAAAAGATGCGCTTTCAGGACCGGCTGAACGTGGTCTGGGAGATCGAGCGCGAGGATTTTTCCGTGCCGCCGCTCTCGGTGCAGCCGCTGGTGGAGAACGCCATCGTCCACGGGCTGCGCAAGCGCACCGGTCCGGGCACGGTGACCATCTCCGCCCGGGAAGAGGGCGACGAATGGGTCGTGAGCGTGCGAGACGACGGCGTCGGCTTCGACCCGGCCGCCATATCTTCGGACGGGCGGTGGCACCTGGGGATCGAGAACACGCGGACGCGCCTGTGGATCATCTGCCGGGGGACTCTTTCGCTCACAAGCGCGCCCGGAGAGGGAACTACGGCGGTCATCCGCCTGCCCAAGGAGGGAGTACAGTGATCATTCTCATCGTGGACGACGAACCCCTGGCCGCGCAGAGCCTGAGCCGCACGGTCCGCAAGATCTTCGGGCCGGCGGTGCGTATCATCACCGCGGAGGACGGCGGTCAGGCGCTCCGGGCCGTGGAAAACGCGCCGGTCGACCTGGCCTTCGTGGATATCGAAATGCCTGGCATGAGCGGCTTCGAGCTGGTGGACCGCCTGCAGGAGCGCCGCAAGGCGACGAATATCGTGCTCGTGACGGCCTTCCGGGAGTACTCCCTGGACGCCTGGAAGCTGCATGTGAGCGATTATCTGCTCAAGCCCGCCAGCGAGCAGGACGTGCGCGCCGCCCTCGCTCACCTGCGCCGTCCCTTGCCCTCTGTGGGGCAGCCCTCGGAGGACAAGCTGCGCGTGCAGTGCTTCGGCAACTTCGAGGTCTTCTGCCGCGGCGAGAAGATCCACTTCACCCGAAGCGGCGCCAAGGAGCTCTTCGCCTATCTCGTCAGCCGACGCGGAGCGGGCGTGTCCACGGGCGAACTGTGCAGCGCCCTCTGGGAGGACGATCTCGACCCGAGCCTGAAGAAATCCTATATCCGCACGTATTTCTCCTGCCTGAAAAAGACGTTCGCCGCCTATGACATGGAGGACGCCCTGAGCCACGTGCGGGACTCCTATTCGGTCAACACCGATCTTCTGGATTGCGATTATTACCGCTTCCTGGAGATGGATCCGGTGGCGATCAACAGCTACACCGGCGAATTCATGCACCAGTACAGCTGGGCCGAGCCCCTCACCTGGCAGATCGAGACGCAGGCGGCTGAGGGCGTCCCCGTGGAGGACGGCGAGCAGGCGTGAATCCGGCGCGCAAAAGGAGCGGCCCCCTTTCAGGGCCGCTCTTTTTTTCTACAGAACCACGGAGATATCGACTTCGGTCTGTGCCGAAAAAACGCTTGTACCGCAAGGCTTTTCTGTGTGATGCAAAGCCCTTTGCCAAGCTCGCTTGGACCGAAGTTTGTTTTTCCCTGTTTTTCGGCTTAAAGCAGGCGAATATCGAACCTGGTCTGTTTTTCCGTTTCCAGAAAAAAGTCCATGGTTTCTCCCTTTGCAGGGGCGGCGGAAGCTGTTATAATGGATACGATGTATGGTCGGCGTGTTGCGCCGGCCGCAATAAAGGGGGAAATTCACAAATGGAGATGCACCAGCTGGACGCGCGCGTGCGCAAAATGCTCCAGGTGATCGGCGAATACCGCGTGCGCGTCTCAACGCCCGTGGAAGGCATCGAGAGCGCTCCGCGCGGCGCGGACGAATTCAAGCCCTTCGCGAACGGCTCCGAGTGGGGCGGTTCCAAGGAGTGCGAATGGACGGATTTCCGCTTCCGCGTCCGCGTGCCGGAAGGGTACCGCGGGCAGGCCGTGCTCAGCGTGCGCACGGGCCGCGAAGACCTCTGGGAGGCCATCAACCCGCAGATGGTCGTCTGGGTCAACGGCCGCATCGAGCAGGCGTTCGATTCCCGCCATACGACCCTCGTCCTCGCGGACAAGGCCGAGCCCGGCGCGGAGTACGACGTGCTCCTGCAGGCTTACTCCAACTGCGACGCCGGTTCCCGCGGACCGGGCGGCCCGGCGCTCCTGCGCGTGAGCGTCGACGACGTGATGGACGACGTCCAGCAGCTCTGGTACGACATCGACGTGCCCTGGGAGGCCGCCGGCCTCCTGCCCGACGGCTCCCGCGAGAAGGAGACCACGCTCTACACCCTCTCGGACACGCTGAACTGCCTGGATCTGCGCAATCCCTTCAGCGCCGAGTTCCACGCCTCCGTCCAGGCCGCGCGGGATTTCCTCGCCGAGAACTACTACGAGCCGCTCAAGTCTGTCAAGCCCGAGGCGATCGCGGACGCCATCGGCCACACCCACATCGACGTGGCCTGGCTGTGGGATCTGTACCAGACGCGCCACAAGGCCGTGCGCTCCTTCTCCACCATGCTCAAGCTCATGGAGCGCTACCCGGAGTTCAAGTTCATGTCCAGCCAGGCGCAGCTCTATGAGTTCGTCAAGGAGGACCAGCCTGAGCTCTTCAGCCGCATCCAGGAGGCCGTCAAGCGCGGCCAGTGGGAAGTCGAGGGCGGCATGTGGGTCGAGGCGGACTGCAACCTTTCCGGCGGCGAAGCCCTCGTGCGTCAGTTCCTCTACGGCAACGAGTTCTTCATCGAGAATTTCGACCGGCGCTCGAAGATCCTCTGGCTGCCGGACGTGTTCGGCTATTCCGCAGCGCTCCCGCAGATCCTGAAAAAGAGCGGCATCGATTACTTCATGACCAGCAAGCTCTCCTGGAGCGAATTCAACCTCTCGCCCTACGACACCTTCATGTGGAAGGGTATCGACGGCAGCGAGGTCCTCACCCACTTCACACCCAGCCGCGAATACTCTGGCACCGGCTCCTACGAGAGCCACGCAGACCTCGCCTACTTCACCACCTACAACGCCATGATCAACCCCTCCCAGGTGAAGGGCGGCTGGCAGCGCTTCCAGCAGAAGGGGCTGGACAACGAGTTCCTCATGTCCTACGGCTACGGCGACGGCGGCGGCGGCTCCACGGACTGGATGATCGAGAACGCCCGCCGCATGAGCGTACCGGTCGCTGGCGCGCCGGCCGTCCGGCCCGAGTTCGCACGGGATTTCTTCACCAGGCTGGAGAAGCGCGTGCGGAATAACCCGCGCCTGCCCAAGTGGTCCGGCGAGCTGTACCTCGAATACCATCGCGGCACGTATACCGCCATGGCGCGCAACAAGCGCTACAACCGCAAGATGGAGATCGCCCTGCGCGAGACGGAGCTCTGGTGCGAATACGCCAACCGCCTGACCGGCGCGGCCTACCCCAACGACGAACTGCGCCAGATCTGGCGCGAGGCCCTGACCGAGCAGTTCCACGATATCCTCCCCGGCTCCTCCATCCAGAAGGTGTACGAGGATTCCAAGGAGATCTACGAGCGCCTCTTCCAGCAGGTGGACGCGCTCAAAGCCCGCGCCATGGAAACGCTGGCCGCGCGCCTCAAGGGCGATATCATCCTCTTCAACTCCCTCTCCACCTCGCGCGACGATATCGTCTGGTTCGACGCGCCCGAGGGCGTCCTCTCCCTGCGCGGCGAGGACGGCAGGCTCTACCCCGTCCAGCGCGTGGAAGGCAAGTGCGTGGCCTTCGTCGAGGATCTTAAGCCCATGGCCGCGACACCGTTCTTCTTCTCCGCGGAGAAGGTCGAGGCCGAGGCGCCGGAGATCTCGAAGCGGGGCTTCGACACGCCCTTCTTCCGCGGAACGTTCGACAGCGCCATGCGCATCACTTCCCTGGTGGACAAGCGCTGCGGCCGCGAGATCGTCAAGCCCGGCGAGGCGCTCAACCGCATCGTCTGCTACGAGAACCGCCCGCACAACTACGACGCTTGGGATATCAACATCTACTATAACGAGCGCCAGTGGGACGTGGACGAGGTCCTCTCCGCCGAGCTCGTCGCCCAGGGCCCGGTGCTCTCCAAGCTGCGCGTGACGTACCGCTGCAACAATTCCACCATCCGCCAGGACATCGTCCTGTACAGGGATATCGACCGCATCGATTTCGAGAACGTGGTCGACTGGAAGGAGCAGCATTACCTGCTCAAGGCCCACTTCCCGGTGGACGTGTTCTACAACGAGGCCACCTACGATATCCAGTGGGGCAACGTCAAGCGCGCCACCCACAAGAACACCACCTGGGACGTGGCCCGCTTCGAGGTCTGCGCGCACAAGTGGATCGACGTGTCCGAGGCGAACTTCGGCGTCTCCATCCTCAATGATTGCAAGTACGGCTACAGCGTGGACGAGAACAGCATGGCCGTGACCATGCTCAAATCCTCCACCTACCCCAACCCCACCGCCGACCAGGAGACCCACGTATTCACCTACTCTCTCATGCCGCACATGGGAGACTGGCGCGCCGCCTCCGTGCCGGAGATGGCCTACATGCTCAACATCCCCGTCACCGCGCTGCCGGGCCAGGGCGGCAAGGAAGAGCTCGCCCCCTTCGCCAGCGTGGACGCGGAGAACGTCATCATCGAGACCGTCAAGCACGAGCTCCACGGCGAGGGCACCATCCTCCGCCTGTACGAATGCTGGGGCGCCCGCACCGAGGTCACCCTCACCCTCGGGAAGAAGCCCAAGTCCATGCGCCTGGCCTCCCTCATGGAGGACGACCTGGAGGAGGTCCAGCCCGAAGGCAAGAGCTACACCTTCACCATCAAGCCCTATGAGATCGTCACCTTCAAACTCGGTTGACGAGCCGCCAGCGCAAGCAAAAACCGCCGCCGTTCCCCGAAAGGGGAGCGGCGGCGGTTTTTCTTTCGCGGTCGCCCGCTGTGGATTACTGGTTGCGCTCGGCGAAGACCTGCGCCATGGTCTTTTCCAGGCGCAGCTCACACGAGCGGATCTCCAAGCCGGCCTGAGCGACGAAGAAGCGCAGGTAGAAGGTGCTCATGCCGAAGGCGCGCATCTCCACGGTGCGCCAATCGCGGTCCGCGCCCTTGAGCGTCACGGTCTCGAGGAGATCGCGGCCCATGAACACGGAGAGGGACATCTGCGAAACGTCGTTGGAATCGGCGCTGCGCAGGGTGAGCTCCAGGCGGTAGAGGCCGCCCTCCTTGATGGCGACGGTGAAGCGCGTGTTCGCCCCGCGCTCCATGGCGATGCGCTCCACGGGCAGGACGATGTGGCGCGGATCGGCCGGATCGGGCTCGGCGAGGATCATGGGGATATCCTCCCCATCGAGCGAAGGCGCCTGGGCCAGGGCGTCGTCCAGGTCGGTCGAGCGGCCCAGGAGCCGCAGGAGCGCCGGGCTCTCCAGGAGGAAGCGGCAGATGTTCTCGGCGCTGCGCAAGTACTCCCCGCGCGTGACCTTGCCGGCGGCGAGCGCCTCGGCGGAATTGTCGTGGTTGGAGTTGCCCTGCGCGTCCGTGGCGACCATGTACAGATCGTTCTGGGCGCGGATGAGCGCGGCCATGTTGGTGCGTTCGCCCAATTCTCCCGGATCGTTGCCCCTGGCCCACCAGTCCGTCATGACCTGGCCGGTGTAGCCCCACTGCCCGCGCAGAACGGTGGTGAGCAAATCGTAATTGCTGGCCGCCCAGTAGGCGTTGATGGGGTTGTAGCTGCTCATGATGGAGCGGGCGCGGCCCTCCTTCACAGCGATCTCAAAAGCCTTCAGGTAGATCTCGCGCATCGCGCGCTGGGAGACGACGGCCTCGACGTCGTGGCGGTGGGTCTCCTGGCTGTTGCAGGCGAAGTGCTTGATGGTGCCGGTGACGCCGTAGCGGTGCATGGCCTTGAGCTGCGCCGCGGCCATGCGGCCGGTGAGGAGCGGGTCCTCGGAGAAATACTCGAAGTTGCGGCCGTTGAGGGGATGGCGATGGATGTTGATGCCCGGGCCGAGGAGCGTATCCACGCGGTTCTTGCGCAGCTCCAAGCCCTCGTACTCGTAGAGATCCTCGACGAGCGCGGTATCGAACGTGCAGGCCAGGCAGGTGCCGTTGGGCATGGCGAAGGCGCGCGTGCCGCAGTCCATGCGGATGCCGCTGGGGCCATCGGCGCAGCAGGCCACGGGGATGCCCTTGCCGAGCAGAGCCTCGGTCACGCCGCCGAACGCGCCGGCCGTGCCCGCGGTGACCTTGGGCGAACACATGCCCTCGCCGCGAACGAGGGTAAAGAGCTCCTCGTCGGTGAGCTGGTCCACGAACGCCTTCAGGGAGACCTTGCCGTCCAGCACGTCGCCGAGCTTCCAGCCCTTGTCCCCGGTGCAGGGGCGCTGCTCGGGCAGGCGCTCCTTGCGCCGCGAAGCGGGGTCCACCTCGGCGAGCGGGGCGTCCTCCCAGGCCTTTTCGCCGTTCGCGCCGGGGCGCAGGCGGGCAAAGGGAGTGACGGGCGCGAGGGCCTCCTCGAGCTGTTCGACGACCTTCGCTTCCAGGTTGGCGCTGCCCGCGAAGGTCGCGGAGCGCACGTCCGTGCCCGCGAAGAAGCGGTACTCGCCCTTCTCCAGGAGCCAGGCGTTCTTGCTTTCGCCGAGGCCGGAATCGTCAAAGGAAGCCAGGGCGTCAAAGGCGCAGGAAAGCGTCAGGGTCGCGCTCTGGCCGGGCGCGAGCTCCGGCGTCTTGGCGAAATCCACCAGGACGCGCGCCGGCTGGCCGAGGCCGCCCTGGGGCTTTTCCACATACAGCTGCACAGTCTCGCGGCCGGGGCGGCTGCCGGTGTTTTTCACCTTCGCGCGCACGGTGAAGCCGTTTCCGTCACAGGCGCCGGGCTCGAGCTCCACGCCGAACGTCGTGTACCCCAGGCCGAAGCCGAAGGGATAGGCCACGGCGTCCTTGGCGAAGGTCTCGAAGTAGCGGTAGCCGACGTAGACGTCCTCCTGGTAGACGTTGCGCGTTTCGCTGCCGAAATTGGCGGCGGCGGGATAATCCTCCACGCGCAGTGCGATGGTATCGCTGAGCTTGCCGGAGGGATACGCGCGCCCGGTGAGCACGTCCGCCGCGCCGCGGCCGCCCTCCTGGCCGCCCTGCCAGACATAGAGCACGGCCTGCGGGGCGTATTCCTCCACCCAGGACATATCGATGATGTTGCCGACGTTGAGCACCACCGCCACGCGGCCGAAAGCCTTGCAGACAGTATCCAGCATGGCCTTTTCCGCCGCGGTGAGGAAGTAGCTGCCCTCGGTGGCGGAGTTGTCCTGGTCCTCGCCGGCTGTGCGGCCGATGATCGCCACGGCGGCGTCGCAGCGCGCCGCTGCCTCGCGCACCATAGCCTCGTCAAGGGGCATTTCCTCCTGAAACCAGGGTTCGGCCGCCCAACCCACTCCCGCGTAGAAGGGATGCTCGACGAGCCAGGCCTCGTAGGCGGCCTTCACGCCCGCGTCGACGGCGACGTCGCCGCTCTCCTCCAGCGCCTGGGTGATGCCAGCGACCGGGGCGGTATTCACCATGCCGCCCGAGCCCGTGCCGCTCTTGTAATAGTTGAACTGGCTGCGGCCGAACACGGCCACGCGGCAGCCCGCCCCGAAGGGCAGCGCGCCGCCCTCGTTCCGCAACAGGACCGCGCCCGCGGCGACCGTCTCGCGCGCCTTGGCGGCGTACGCGGCAAGATCGAAGGTCTTCATTGGGTTCCTCCCTCTCCGAGCGCTTGGTTCGCGCTGTTTTCCCGTTTATTATACCAAAGCCTCGATAAAATGACAACATACGGCGTCCGGGCGGGCCGGGTTCTTTCGCGAAAAGCGTTCCTGTTCTTAACCAGGCCGCGCCCGGAGATTTCACGCGGCGTAACGCGATCCTTGCCAATATGTATAAAAAGGCCCCGGATCCTTTCGCAAGGGTTCCGGGGCCGGGCAGGACGGCCAGGCGTCCTTTCTTCGTCAGAACTCCACGTCGATATAGAGCGGATAATGGTCGGAGACCGGATCGAACCACTCGTCCGTCAGGCGGCGGAAGCTCTTGACGCGCGCGTCCGGGGCGTTCTTGACGAGGATATGGTCGATGGCCTGCTCGAAGGAGCCGGGGTCGTTGCGCTCGTAGCCGTTCGGGCCGCAGGGATGGTGGCCGCGCGTCTCGTCGCGGTCCGATTGGGGCGCGAGATCGTGCGCCTCGCGCCAGCCCATTTCGAAGGCGGCCTCGAGGCAGAGGCTGTGTACGGAGGCGTTGAGATCGCCCATGATTACGCCGGGGCAGGCGTATTTGGTCATGATCTCATCCATGCGGCTCCCCGCCAGGCGGATCTGATAAGCGCGCGCCTTGTTGGAACCGGCGCGGTAGCGGGCCCCGTCTTCGGGGTGGGAGGACATCCACCACAGGTGCGTGCTCATGAGCGCGAACCGTTTGCCGGTCTGCCGGTCCTCGAACACGCCGAAGCAGTAGGACTTGGTCTCGCCGTTATTGAAGCTGCCCTCCAGGCCGGGCACCGCCTCGTCGTAGCGGAAGAAGCCGGACTCCAGGAGCTTGAGCCGATCCCGCCGGTAGGCGATGGGCGTATCGCCGCCGGAGATGTACTCGTACTTCGCCGCGCCGCCATCCGGCAGGGCGATCTCCTCCATCTCGGCCATCATCAGCGTCGCCATGCGCGTGGAGACCTCCTGCAGGCCCATCACGTCCGGCAGGATGGCCTTATACGCCCGCACCAGGCCCTTCACGCGCACCTCGGCCGAGCAATCCTGGCCCATGGCGCGCCAGGTATCGTTGTTATAATCGCACTTCCACTGGTTGTTCGACATCAGGATCATCTGTATGCGTCTCCTCTCCGAAACCGGTCGATTGCCGCGTACATGATACCAGGTTTTGGCTTTTTTTGCAACGCGCCCGTCAGACCGTCAGCATCTCCGCGAGGCGATCCTCCGGCAGGAAGCCCTTCAAGATAGGGACTGCGTAGCGGTCGAACGCGGTGTGGTCGACCAGGCGGAACAGCGCCGCCGCAGTGTCCACGAACCGCTCCCGTGTGCCGTCCCCCGCCCCGACGGCGAGGAAGCGCAGGAGGGCGTACACGGCCCAGAGGGCGATGGTCTCGTCCCGCAGGGAGACCGGGCGGTCCTGGAAGGGGAACTGCGCGAAGAAGATATGGTTGACGAGGATGTTCTCCATCCACGCCTCCCATATGGACGAGATTTCCCGGAGACGGCGGTCCGCCGCCTCCGCGCCGATTGGCCCCTCGCGGTCGAAGCGCGCCAGGGCGGCCTCTCCCCATTGGCGCACGCTGTCGCTGAGATCGTCCAACCGTTCAAGAAGGAGCCGCACGGCGGGCAGGCCCTTCCCCGCGGGCGGCAGCGGCCCGGGCCGCGAGGGCCTCTCCTCTCCGGAGAGGAGCCGCTCCACCGCCGCCGCGTCCTTGCGGCGCAGAGCCTCGTCCATGTCCGCAAGCGCCGCGCCAATCCGCGCCAGGCGCTCCGGCAGAGGAGCGCTTCGGTCCTGCAGCAGGGCGATGAGCCAGAGGCGGATCTCCATCTCCCGGCCGCAGGTCTCGAACGTACAGACGCGCGCGGATGGCGGGCAGGGAACCTCCAGAGCCATCTTCACAAAGCGCAGCGGTTCCTCCCGCTCGAGCAGCTCGATCACCGCCTCGCAGCTGTTGGCGCAGCAGGCTTCCCCGGGGCGCAGTCCCCTGGGGTATATGCGGCACACGTCCGGCAGGGCGCTCTCCCCCTCCTCGGCCTGGAGGGCGCAGCGGCCGTCCGCCAGGCGCATGGGACAGCGCCCGTCGAAGCCGGGCAGGAGCTGGCCGTATTCCTCCTCGGTGGGTCGTGCGGTGCGGTGGAGCGCGGCGTCCAGCCGGCGCTTGAGCTCCGGCGAACACTCCAGGCTCAGGAGTCGGAAATACTCCCGCATGGAAAACGTCACCGGCCAGCCCTCGCAGCAGGCCAACCGGCAGCGGCCGATCTTGCAGCGGAAAAACGGGTAGTATTCCGGAACGAGAACCTCCATCGCGACACCACGCCTTTCGGACCAAGAAAAATCCGGCAGTATTGTATGTGGGGCTTTCGCCGCGTTGCAATCCTCTTTTTTTGTCATTTTCGAAACTTTTTTCGGGCAAAGCCACAGAAAAACAAGGCTCCCGGAGCGCTTCCGGAAGCCTTGCTCATTTCCCGCAGATGTTGCGGAGCCGTGGGCCCTTCCCCAACGGTGATCATCACGCGGAACCCGCATCAGTATTCCTTCGTCCGGGAGGTTTTCCAGGCGCACGCCCCACTGCCGAGCTGCTTCAACGGGAGAAGAGCCCGCGCGAAACAGACGCCTTCCCGCTGTGGGGAAGGCGCTTGTTCCTCAGCCGCGCACGAGCGGCGCGGCGTATTCCTGGTTGATCTCCCGCAGTTCCTTTTTCCCGTCGATGTAATCCTGATAGATGCTCTCCACGCGCCCGCCGCCGCGGTTGTCGCAGCCGGAGCAGAATTCGCAGTCGATGCCGCAGGAGCCCCACAGGGCCTGCTGGACGATCTGCATACGCTCCTCGCGCGTGGTATCCTTGATGAGGATCGATCGCATGGTTTCTCCCTCCCCCGCTCATGTTTTCCCGGAACCCGGCCCGTTATGCGGCCGTCAGCCATGGATACCCAGGGCTTCGTAGGTGAGCTCGCGGATGGTGGGCTGAACGTTCGTGAAGGCGTAGCCGCAGTTCATCACATGCTGGACGTAGCAGATGGAGAAATGGTGCTCCGGCTCCATGACGGCGTAGGCGCCCGCCGCGCCGCCCCAGCCGAATTCTCCGACTACGCCGCGCGAGGCGATGTGCTCCGGGTGCTGGAGGGTGCGGAAGCCCAGCCCGTAGCTGTAGCCGCGGTTCTGCAGATCGATGGCCACGTCCCACTCCGCGGCCGGGCACATCCAGTTGCGCCGGGCCAAGTCGATGGTCTCGGGCTTGAGCAGGCGGTATCCGTTCCAGCCCACTCCGCCGCAGGCCATGGCGTCCAGGGCCTTGATATAATCGTCCACGCAGGAGCAGAGCCCGCCGCCGCCGGATTCGTAGTTTTCGGACGAGATCCGGCGCTTTTCCTCCGTCACGGGGCGCAGGTTGCGCGGATCTCCCCCCTGCCACTCGTATCGCGTGGCCATGGCCCGCAGGTCCTCCGCGTCCGGGTGGAAGGTGGTGCGCCGCATGCCCAGGGGCTCGCAGATCACTTCGTTCACGTAATCCGAAAAGCGCTTGCCGGAGACGACCTCGATCACGGCGGCGAGCACGTCGTGGCAGAGGCTGTAGAAAAAGTGTGTGCCGGGCTCGAAGCGCAGAGGTTTTTCGGCCAGGGCGTCCACGATCTGGCGGGTGGTGGCCTTTCCGCCCGTCTCCTCCAGGACCTTTTGCACGGAGGGCACGTTCATATCGTAATCCAGCCCGGCGGTCATGCTCATGAGGTTCCAGACGCGCACCGGCGCGATCGCCGGACGCAGGCTCTCCCCGTCCCGCACGAGCATGTTCCGGAAGGCGGGCAGGTACCGGCTCACCTCGGCGTCGAGATCCAGCTTTCCCTCCTCGATGAGGCGCAAGGCGCAGATGCAGGTGAAGACCTTCGTGCAGGAGAACATGCGGAAGACGTGTTCGGCCGTGAGGGGCGTCTTCGTTTCCAGGTCGGCGTAGCCCACAAGGCTGCGGAAGACCTCTTTGTGGTCCTGATACACCGCCAGGTCCGCGCCGGGGATGTTGATATCCGGCAGGTGGGAGAAGTACGTTTCCAGTTTGCCAAAATCCATACGTGCGGCCTCCTTTTCGCCAATGGTGGCTCCATACCTATAGTACATCCGTTTTCCCTGCGCCGCAAGGGCGAAATGCGACCTTTTCCGAGGCCTTATTCTGTGGTATACTGAAACAAACCTGTATGTTATGGAGGGAAACCCGCATGAACATGCGCAAACTGGGCAAGACCGGCCTCATGGTCAGCGAGATCGGCTTTGGCGGCGAATGGCTGGAGCGCCATCCGGAGGAGGAATCCGTCGCCCTGATCCGCCACGCGCACGAAAAGGGCATCAACATCATCGATTGCTGGATGCCCGATCCCAAGAGCCGCGATATCATCGGCAAAGGCATCGCCGATTGCCGCGGGGAATGGATCATCCAGGGGCACATCGGCTCCACCTGGCAGAACGGTCAGTACGTCCGCACGCGCGACCTCGCCTTCGTCAAGCCCGCCTTTGACGACCTGGTGCGGCGCATCGGCGGCGGGTATATCGATCTGGGCATGATCCACTACGTGGACACCCTCGAGGATTGGGAGGCCCGCACCCAGGGCGAATACATCGCCTACGTGCGCGATCTCCACGAGCGCGGCGTCATCCGCCACATCGGCCTGAGCACCCACAACCCGCGCATCGCCCGTCTCGCGGCCGAGTCCGGCTTTATCGAGATGATCCTCTTCAGCGTCAACCCCGCCTTCGACATGCGCCCCGCGGGCGAGGACCTGGAAACCATGTTCGGCGAGTACGACCAGAGCCTCTCCGGCATCGACCCGGAACGCGCGGCTTTCTACCAATCCTGCGAGGAAAACGACGTAGGGCTGACGGTCATGAAGGGCTTCTTCGGCGGCGCGCTCTTCGACGCGAAGCGCTCTCCCTTCGGCGTGGCCTTCACGCCCGCGCAGCTCATCCATTACGCCCTCACGCGTCCGGGCGTGAGCTCCATCCTCTGCGGGTACGACACGCCCGAACAGGTGGACCAGGCCGTCGCCTACGAGACCGCCTCGCCCGACGAGCGCGATTACGCCTCCGTCATCGCCCGCGCGCCCCTGCACAGCTACCGCGGCCAGTGCACCTACTGCGGCCACTGCAAGCCCTGCCCTGTGAACATCGATATCGCCATGGTCAACAAGTTCTACGACCTTGCCGTACAGCAGCCCTCCGTGCCCGAGAGCCTGCGGCAGCATTACCTCGCCCTCTCGCCCACCGCTTCCGCGTGCGTCGGCTGCCGTGGCTGCGAGGAGCGCTGCCCCTTCGGCGTCCCTATCGCCGACCGCATGGTCAAGGCCGCCGCGCTCTTTGGCGAATAATCCGCCCATCGGGCCGCGGTCGAGACGCGCTGGACTTCGCCTCCTCCCAAGATGCCGGCGTGGAAGCGTCCTTCACCGGCTGGGACGTCCTTTTCTGCTCCAGCCGGGGGTCGGCAATCTCTGATCCGGTCCCCCGTGCCGGATCCCGCCCATTTCGGCGGGAATGTCCCCCATCCCCTCGAGCCACCGCGAATTCAGCCGTGTAGCCCTTCAGGCGAGGGAACGGCTTCCCCGGACAGGACAAGGCCTCCGGATACGATCGCTCGTATCCGGAGGCCTGTTCTGTTTCAGAGGCGAATGCCTAGCGATTCTCGGTATGCTGTTACGGTTCGACGCACAGATCGAGCACGCGGGCGCGGATGGCCTGGCTGAGCGCCTCGCCGACGATCTCCGGCCGGTCGGGATAGAGCGCGCCGAGCATCTCCTCGCGCGCCTCGAGCCAGCGCCCGAAGGCGACGCGCTCCGCGGCGACAAGCGTCTTACCCGTGGGATCCGCGGCGCGGTAACGCGCGTTCGTGACGGCGTCCAGTTCAGTCAGCCACATGTGCTTGACGATCTGCCAGGTCTCCGCCGAGCCTCCCACCAGGAGGGCCGAAGCGGCGTTCTCTGTGCGGCGGTGCGATTCGCAAAGGACCTCGTTGTAGATGGAGCCATCGTCGGTGAGTTCCACGTAGCGGCCGCATCTCTCCGCCGGCGGAATGGGTTCGGCGGCCTGCCAGATGCCGTTGTTCCGGCTATCGGCGCGGACCGCGGGCGCGTTGTGCGCCTCGTAGCACAGGTCGGCGGTTTTGTTCATCAGCTGCTCCGCGACGACGCGCAGCGCGAGGGTCGGGTCGTCCGGATGCAGGCTGCTCACAGCCGCCTGGCGGCAGGCCAGCTGCGCCAGGAAGAGCTCGCGCTCGCGGGTGAGGATCTCGCCCTCCACAGGGTTCGCCGTCTGGACGAGTTCCTCATACTCGGCGTCCAGGGCGGCCGTCCAAAGGGCGATGGCCTGCCGCCACGAGGCTTCGTCGTCCGCCTGGGCGATCAGCGCCTCCACGGCATCCGCCACGGCCATATGCGTCTGGCAATACTCGAGCGAATACTCGCTCACGCCCTCGCCCTGGCCCGTCAGCGTGCGCACGCAGCTCTTTCCCGCTCCGCTCTCCGGCGCGGGCGAGGGCTTCGGCTCGGGCTTCGGGGTGACCTGCGGGGCCGGAGTCTTCTCCGGCGCAGGGGTGACGACGGGGTTCGGCGTCCCGTTTGGCGCGGGGGTGAGGTCAGGCTCCGGCGTCCCGTTCGGCGCGGGGGTGACGTCGGGCTCCGGCGTGTAAGGCGGGATGAGCGTCTCGGTCGGCTTGATCTCGCCGGTGGGCGCGATGACCGGGTTGCTGAGGACGACGTGCGTTTCGCCCTCCGCGTCGTTGTACTCGAGGAAAGCGATGTTGTGCACCTCGCCGTAGCTGGCCTCAAAGGCGTCCACCTTGTAGGTGAGGAGGTAATCGAGGCTCTCGCCCGAAGCGAGGCTGGCCGCCTGGCCGAGGATATTGGCGTAAGCGTCGCAGAGCGGATCCGTCACGGTGAGATCATAGATCTCCTCGCCGGTCTGGTTGACGACGGTGACGAGGAAGGTGATCTCTTCGTCCTCCAGGAAGAAGCCGCGAGCGGGCAGGTTCGTCACGCTCTTGACGACGATGGGCTCGTCCGGCGCGACGTTGACCACGGGCGCGATGACGATGTTCGAGAGGTAGATCTCGCTCGTGTCGCTGTCCTCCTGGACGATGGAAGCACCCGCCTGATTGGTGACCTGCAGGTGCGGGATATCCGACGCCTGCACCACGTAGGTGCAGAAGATGGTGCCCTTCTCACCCGGCGCGAGCCCCGTGAGCGTGCCGACGATTTCGCCCGTCGTGCTGCCGTTGAGGAAATCGGCGATCTGGATGGTATCGACCACGTCGCCGGTGTTGTTGGTCACAGCGATCTCGAAGACGATCGGCTCGCCCTCGGTATAGCCGCCCTTCGCCGCGTCAAAGGAGCTGACGATGGTCTTCTGGACCTTGAGGCCGCGCTTGTAGGTGGGCACGACGACCTCGTTGGAATACTCGGTGTGCTTGCCGTCATCATCGGTCCAGACGGCGAAGGCGGTGTTGCGCACTTCGCCCTCGGAGGCTTCCTGCGAGGTGACGGTATGATCGTAAGTGAGGACCACGGACTCGGCCGGGCCGAGCGTGACGAGGAGCTCCACCATGGAATCCTCGTTCGAGCCCTTGAGCGGGTCGTAGACCTCGATCTCGTTGATGGGCTCGTCCGTGAGGTTGATGACGGTGATCGTGTAGCTGATGATGTCGTTCTCCGTGAATCCCTGCGGCGAGGGGACGGTGGTGATCCCCTTGATGACGCGGACGCTCTTGTCGCCGTCCTCGACGTTCACCCGGACCGTGGAGGTGGAGGCCTCGCGATAGTCCTCGTTCTCTCCCCAGGAGACCCGCGCGTAGTTCTCGATGTAGCCGCGCGCGGCGTCCTCAGCGGTGACGAGGACGTTGAACGTGAACGTATGCTCGACGTGCGGCTCGAGGTGGATGGAGCCGATGACCACGCCCTCTGCGTCGCCGTTGATATGGTCGGACACGGTGGCGTTCGGGATATCTTCGTCGCTCTGGTTGGTGACGGTGATGGTGTAGTGGACGATGTCGTCCACATGGAAGACTCCGTCCACGCCGCCCTCCGCGGTCTTCGTGATCAGCACGGCCGCGTCGTCTTCAGGCTGGTTCCAGCCGTATTCCCCGCCCAGGCCGACCGTGAAGGTCAGCTCCGCGGGGTTGGAGGCGACGACGGCGTCGGAAGCGTCCTTGGCCGTGGCTTTCCAGCGCAGCGTCACGGTGCCGAGGCTCGCGTCGTCCTCGGTGAAGGTGTACTTGTCCGCGAACTCCACATGATCCGAAGCAAGAACGTACAGGGAGTTGTAGGCTTCGCGCGGATCGCCCACGCCGTCGTAGGCCTGGACGAAGCCCTCGCGCATATCGGCCGTGGTGTTGTTGTAGAGGGAGATGAGCAGCGGGACCTCTTCTCCGCTGGAGAAGGAGCTCTGCTCGGTCAGAGCCACGACGACCAATTCGAGGTCGGGGATCTTCTCCTTGGAATCGATATCGTCCCCGCCAGCGGCCTCCTCGTCGAGGCCGTCTTCCATCCAAATGGTGAATTCATCCGAATCGCTGACCTTCGCGCCGCCCTCGATTGCGCTGGCGTTGACCGTCAGCAGGCGGTTGAAGGCGCCGGAGTGCAGGGCGGCGTAATCTCGGTCGTCCGCGTCGGCGGCCACAAAATAATCGAGGGCAAAGGACGCGCCCGCCGGGAAGAGCGATTTATACGCCTCGGGGATGGCGAAACTGTCGCCGGAAGGCAGGAGGTTGCCTTCGCAGGAAGCTCCCTCGAAGCTGTCGATTTTGAGATCGACGCCGCCGTTGTTGTACACAGTGACGGGCACCCTCTGGATCTGGCCGAAGCGGGAAGTCATGCCCGTGGTATCGGGAAGGATCAGCAGCACCGAAGCGCCCGTCTTCTGCAGCGCGTAGAAAAACAGGCAATCCGCCGAGGCTGTCTCCCCCGTCTCCGGGATATGGACGTTCGCCCGGATGCGGCGATAGCCCCAGCCGCGCGAGACGTCCTCAGGCGAGACGGTGAGGGCGATGCCGAAGCGGTTCTCGGAAGCAGGCGCGATGGCGGCCTTGGTCGTGTCCATCCAGGTCTCGGTGGAGAAGATGCCCCCCTGCAAGCCTGTGAATTCCAGGGAATCGAACTGCATCGAGTCATCGAAGAGGTGGTTGCGCAAAGTGCCGGCGACCTTGATCTTGTCGCCCGCTTTATACGGCTTTGCGGGGATGGGATCCACCGAGAGGCCGATCAGCGGGGCGTCGGTCTTGCCGAAGGCGTAGCGGAGCTTGACGTCCTTCGCCTCAAGATCCTCCTTGGCGGTGTCCGCGGGATGACCCACGCCGGTGAAGCGCAGCACCAGTTCGCCCGAATCCCACACGTCGAAGGGAAGCAGGTAGGTGAACTCCGCGTCGTCGCTGAGCATGCCCTCGGAGAAGGCAACGTCCTTCTGCTCGAGAAGCTCTTCGCCCGCGTACATACAGATCGTGCCGCCGGAGAGGGCCTCCTTTCCCTCGTAGCGCAGATAGGCCCGGAAGCCCATGGTGTCCTCGCCGTCCCACGCCGCGTCTTCCTTATAGACCG
>CACZOT010000268.1 GCA_902782795.1 uncultured Eubacteriales bacterium
CCCATATTGGGGGATTTCTGTAATACATAAACAAGCTATTCTTTCGAAAAGAGGCAGGCTCCGATATCCTTGCGAAAGGATACCAGAGCCTTTATTTATGAATTTCCCCCAATTGAGGGGTCCAGGGGGAATCGGTCCCCCCTGGCAGGAGCGCAGAGGGCGGAGCCCTCTGCCGGAGGTCCAGGAGGCGAGGCCACTTGTCGCATCCCCCAGCCCCGGTTCACTTCGTCGCGTCCTGCGCGGCGATACGTTCGGCGAGATCGGTGAGATAGAGCCACCGCTCCGTCTTCTCGTCGAGCTGTGCGGACAGCTGTTCCTTTTCCGCGCCGAGCTCGCCCAAGCGCACGTAATCGCTGGCGCAGGCCTCCATCTGGCGGTCGAGGGCGGCGATGGCCTCCTCGAGCGCGGCGATATCGGCGTCGATGGTATCGTATTCGCGCTGCTCCTTGAAGGAGAAGCGCAATCGCGTGCGCTTGGGCCGCGGCGCGGCGGGAGCGGCCTTCTCCTCCCTCGGGGCGAGGGGGTCATCGTCCGGCAGGCGCTTGGCGACCCAATCCGCGTAGCCGCCGGCGTAGGCGCGCACCTCGCCGCCGCGGCGCACCTCGAAGATGTGGTGGGCGACCTTGTCCAGGAAATACCGGTCGTGCGATACGGCCACCACCGCGCCGGGGAAGGTGAGCAGGTATTCCTCCAGGACGGCCAGGGTCTCGATATCCAGATCGTTCGTGGGCTCGTCCAGAAGGAGCACATTGGGCGCGGCCATGAGGATGCCCAGCAGGTACAGCCGCCGCTTCTCGCCGCCGGAAAGGCGGGCGATGGGCGTGAAGTGGGTATCGCTGGGAAAGAGGAACTTCTCCAGCATCTGGGAAGCGCTCACGACGCCCTCGCGCGTGCGCAGCGTCGGGGAGATGTTGTTGATATATTCGATGACCTTGTCCTCGCCGGGCAGGGCCTCGTTCTCCTGGCGGAAGAAGCCGATCTTCACCGTGGCGCCGCGGTCGATCTCGCCCGCGTCCGGTTGCAGGATCCCCGCGATCAGGTTCAGCAGGGTGGATTTTCCCGCGCCGTTTCGCCCCACCACGCCGATGCGGTCGTCGCGCAGGAGCGTGTAGGAGAAATCCGCGATCACCGGCCGGCCATCGAAGGCTTTGGAGACATGACGCATCTCCAGGGTCTTTTTGCCCAAGCGGCTGGCTCCGGCGGAGATCTCCACGGAGGAATCCTCCTCCGGCGCGTCCTGCTGCAGAAGCGCCTCGTACCGGGCGATGCGCTCGCCGCTCTTGGTGGTGCGCGCCTGCGCCCCGCGGGTGATCCACTGATACTCGCGCCGCAGCACCGCCTGGCGCTTGCGCTCCGTGGCGCGGGCGGATTCCAGGCGCTCGGTGCGCAGTTCCAGGAAGCGGGAGTAGTTCGCCTCGTAAGAGTAGAGCTTGCCGTGCGAGAGCTCGGCGATGGTGTTCACCACGCGGTCCAGGAAATACCGGTCGTGCGTGACCATGACGATGGAGCCGGTATAGCGGCGCAGGCGCTGCTCCAGCCAATCGATCATATCCGTATCGAGATGGTTGGTGGGCTCGTCCAGGATGAGCGCCTCCGCCGGGCGCAGGAAGGCCGCGGCCAGGGCCACGCGCTTGCGCTGGCCGCCCGAGAGGGTGGCCACGTCGCGGTCGAACTCGTCGATCCCCAGGCGCGTGAGCATGCTCTTGGCCTCGTATTCGTTGAGATCGCGAAAATCCGGAGGGCAGGCGGCGAAGACCTGCTCCAGCACGGTGCGGCCGGGGCGCATCTCCGGCGTCTGGGCGAGATAGGAGACCTGCACGCCCGGAAACACCGTCACCGCGCCGGAATCGGGCTCGTCCACGCCCGCGAGGATGCGCAGGAGCGTGCTCTTGCCCGTGCCGTTGACGCCGATCAGCCCGATGCGGCTCTGTTCCGTCACGTGCAGCGTGACGCCGTCCAGCACCGGCTTCCCGCCAAAGTTTCTTACGATGTTCTCCGCTGAGATCCGCATTCGTCCATCTCCTCAAATAACGGCGCCGCTCTTGACCGCATGGATACCTTCGCCTCCCGCCAGGGGGGCGAAGGCCGGAATCCCCCGGATTCCTATACCTGTTTATACCGTGTTTGTCGGCGTGCCTGCCGAGGGCCCGCCGACCCGGAATCCTCCGGATTCCTAAACCTGATTATACTGTGTTTGTCGGCGTGCCTGCCGAGGGCCCGCCGACCCGGAATCCTCCGGATTCCTAAACCTGATTATACTGTGTTTGTCGG
>CACZOT010000269.1 GCA_902782795.1 uncultured Eubacteriales bacterium
GCAAATCGCGCCGCTGCCGGAGGGCATGCTGCCCATCGTGGTGGGCGGCGGCAGCTTCAACAACAGCCAGCACCGCACCCAGGTGCGGCCGGAGGACCGCGCCGTCATCGACGCGCTGCTGGATCGCGCCGACCCGCAGAAGGTGTGCTTCGTGGTGGGCCACACGCTGGCCGGCCAGGAGGGGTATCTGGCGCGGCGGGCGGCGGGCCGGTTCCGCGTCTTCGCCATCGTGCCGGAGATGCTCACCCGCGCGGAAAAGGCGCGGCTGGCCGAGGCCAAGCTGGGCGTCATCATCTCCATCGAGAGCTCCGGCATGGGCCTTTACAAGAGCTTCGCCTACGAAATCTTCAACCGGATGCCCTCGGTGCTGCTGGCCTTCGACGGCAATTCCGCCGCGCTGAACCTCATTCAGGAGGCGCGCAACGGCCGCGGCAAATGCCGCATCTACATCAATTTGCGCGCCCGGGGCCTGGCCGCCAAGGCGCGGATGCTGGAGGGCTACGTGCGCCCCCTGCAGGACGCGGACACGCTGCTGCGGGAGCTGGAGATGTGAACACACAGCCGATTATCCGCCTGCCATGACCATGCGGGCGGCCTATGCTATCATATCAATTTTCACAATGAAAGGGGTAAAGGGCATGTATTACACGATGCTGGATTACTATCTGAACCTGTTCGACAACGGAAAGCGGGCGTTTGCCTTTCAGGCGGAGACGCCGGAGGCCTACGCCGCGTGGAAGAGCGCCCTCCGGGCACGCCTGGCGGAGATCACCGGGCTGAACCGCTGTATCCCCTGCGAGCCCGTGCATGAGTTGGTCAAAACCGAGCAGGCGGAGGGCTTCACGGCGGAATATCACACGCTCCAGACGGAGCCGGGCGTGGTCATGCCCTTCTATCTGATGCGGCCGGAGGCCAACGGCGTTCAGCCCGCCGGCGGCAAGCGGCCGGTGCTGATCGTCCCCCACGGCCACGGCGGCGGGAAGCGCCAGATCCTGGGCTATCAGGGCCGGTTCATCCGCGAGGCGCTGGAGGACGGGTTCATCGTGGCCTGCCCGGACGAGCGCGGCAGCGGAGACCGGCGTGAGTTCCCGGAGCAGGGCGACGAGCCGCAGCAGGTGCGCGGCAACTCCCATCGGGAGCTGATGCAGCTGGGGCTCAATTTCGGGCGCACCGTCATCGGCGGCGCGGTGTGGGATCTGATGCGGCTCAGCGACTGGCTGCTGGCCCTGCCCGAGGCCAGCGGCTTCCTGGCCTGCGCCGGCATGTCGGGCGGCGGGCAGCAGACGCTGTGGTTCGCGGCCCTGGACGACCGGGTCAACGCCGCCATCACCAGCGGCTATTTCTACGGCGTGCGGGATTCGCTGATCGAGCTGCCGCAGAACTGCGCCTGCAACTTCGTGCCCCACTTCTTCGAGACCGCCGACATGGGCGAGCTGGGCGCTTTGATCGCCCCGCGCCCCTTCTTCGTGGAGAGCGGCGCGAACGACCCGCTCTCCGGCAAGCGCCGCGTGGCCAACGTCACCGAGCAGCTGGATGTGACCCGGGCCGCCTACCGGCTGTTCGGCGCGGAGGACAGGGTGGTCCATTCCGTGCACGACGGCGGACACGAGTGGCGCGGCGACGGCATGAGGGCGTTCCTGCGCCGGGCGATGGCGGATTGACGGCTTAGTCCTGCCTCTCGCACTCCTCCAGGGCGATCTCGCTGAAGCGCCACAGCCGCTGCGGCTCGTAGCGCACGGTGGAGATGTCCTTCAGGATCATTTCCAGCTGCACGCCGTTTCTTCGCGCCGCGTCGATGGTGCGGCGAAGATCGGCGCGCACGGCCTCCTCCTCGAAGGAATCGGTGGCCAGCAGCGCCGGGGAGGGCTTGTTGCTCATGATGATGTGCTTGGGCAGCTTCTCGGCGAAGGCCTCGCGATGGCTCCACGGGCTGCAGGAGATCTTGCGCACGTTGGGCAGCTGGCTCACGATGTCCAGCCGGTCGTCCAGCCGGTCGCAGCAGCCGTAGTAGATGTGCTTGAAGTGCGGGAAAATGCGCTTCATATACCGGCACTCAAATTCCTCGGTCACCTTGGGGGCCACGGAGGTGAACAGCTGGGCCAGCCCAAACGCCCAGGTGTTGTGGGAGGTGCCGTCGTCCTGATCGTCGTCGTCATAGCGGTAGGTCTGGGAGCAGTGGCAGTAGTGGCCCCGGGTGTCGAAGACGCGGAGCTTGTTGGCCTGCTCGATCTGGGACAGGTAGCCGATGGTCATCTTCTCCATGATGGCGTGCATCATCTCCGGCCGGTCCATGATTTCGATGTAGCAGTTTTCCACGCCCATCCAGTAGGAGATGGTGTCCCACGCGCCAAGGTGCATGATGAGGCCGGTGAACTTCCAGGGCACGATGCCGCCGAAGATTTCGTCCGCGGTCTCGGCGATTTCCGCCTGCTCGGCCTCGTTCAGGGTGATCTGGGGAATCTGGATCTTCTCCACGTCCTCGGGCTCCTGAATCAGGTTCTCCATGCACTGGGAGGCCACGTCCGCCATGCCCTCGGTGTACAGCCGGGTCACCTTGGGCTCCAGGCCCCACCCGGAATTGTGGATGGGCCGGGGGATCTTCACGTAGGGGTCGATCACCATATTGGCCCGCATGTGGTCCCACTTATAGATTTCCTGGCGCATCCAGGTTTCCACGCCCTGCCAGTAGGGATCCTTCACCCGGTTGATCAGAAAGCCGTCCACGTCCATCTCGCTCCAGGGAATCTGGTCGATGAGAGCCATGGGAGCCACCCGCTCCAGGGCGTTGAACCTTCTCCACTGCTCCATCCGCTCCGCCTGCTCCGGCAGATTGGCGATCTCCGCGTAGCGCCTGCCCAGGCCCCGCAGAACCTCCACTTCCTCTTTTGAAAGCCTCATTATATTTCCTCCTTGCTGTCATCCGCGCTGAAAGGCCAGCTCAATATTTCCGTTGTCCGGGAGAATCCGAAGCGCGTCCCCGTCCACGCGGCCCGCCCTCACGATCAGGGCGTAGCGGACGCCGTTGTGCTCAAAGCGCAGCGCCCCGTCCTCCGCGCCTGTAAAGGCCGACTTGCCGCCGTTCCAGCGGAAGGAAAGCGCCGCGCCGCCCTGCAGGGAGATGCCTTCCTCCGAAAGGG
The DNA here is from genome assembly GCA_902782795.1 of uncultured Eubacteriales bacterium. GTDB lineage: Bacteria > Bacillota > Clostridia > Christensenellales > Aristaeellaceae > UBA1224. The sequence goes on from CACZOT010000269.1 coordinate 3,138, forward strand.
ACAGGCGGCCGCCGTCAAAGCTGATCACAAGGTCCGAGCCGGATTCCTTCGCAGTGAGCGTCCCGGCGGGCAGGCAGGCGCCCTTCTCGTCCGTGACCCACGCGCCGGCCAGTATGCCGCCGCCGCTCATGCGGTTTCCGTCCACCACGGGCAGGTTGTCAAACACCAGATAGGGCGTTTTGCACACCTCGTCCCGGTAGCGCTCCGAATAGCCCTCGTCAAACAGCGTGATGTCCCTTAGGCGCAGGCCCCGCTTGTCCAGATACACGTTGGCGCGGAAATTCCGGCAGTCGTACCACACGGACTGGGCCTGCCGCTCGCCGTAGGGCTCCAGGGCGCACACGGAGGTGGCGGGCGTGAGGGGGAAGCTCTTCTTAAACCATCTGCCCGTGTCCTCCATGCGCTCCACCCGCAGGCCCTTCTCCTCGCGCCATTTGGCGAACAGGGGGAACTGATAGCGGATGCCCGCCTCCATGGAGGGCCAGCTCATGGAATTTTCCTGCCCCGCCTGAGCATAGGCGAAGGCCAGGCTGCCGCCCTGGAAATTCTGCCGCATGAACCAGTCCACCCAGCCGGGCTTGCCGCCCTCGTTGCCGTAGAC
>CACZOT010000270.1 GCA_902782795.1 uncultured Eubacteriales bacterium
CCTTCGACAATGCGCTGGGCGTCACAGGCGTGATGCTCTCCAAGCTCGACGGCGACACCCGCGGCGGCGCGGCCATCTCGGTCAAGGCCGTCACGGGCAAGCCCATCAAGTTCGCGGGTTCCGGCGAAAAGCTCACCGATATCGAGCCTTTCCATCCGGACCGCATGGCCAGCCGCATCCTCGGCATGGGCGACGTGCTCACCCTTATCGACAAGGCCACCGAGGCCTTCGACGAGGAGAGCGCCGGCAACCTCGAGAAGAAGCTGCGCACCCAGTCGTTCGATCTGGAGGATTACCTCGAGCAGATGGACCAGCTCAAGAAAATGGGCGGCGTCAAGAACCTGCTCAAGATGATCCCCGGCCTCTCCGGCAAGATCAATGACGACGAGATCGACGAGGACAAGATCCAGAAGGCGCAGGCCAAGAACAAGGCCATCATCCTCTCCATGACGCGCATGGAGCGCCGCCATCCGGATATCCTCAACGCCAGCCGCCGCCGCCGCATCGCCGCGGGAAGCGGCACCACCGTCCAGGAGGTCAATCTGCTCATCAAGCAGTTCGATCAGGCCCGTCAGATGATGAAGACCATGATGGGCCCGGGCAAGCGCGGAAAGATGCGCCTGCCCTTCGGCAGGGGCTTCCGCTAAAGCCTCATATCTCAACGAATAACCCAACAGATAAGGGAGGAAACCACCATGGTCAAGATCCGTCTCAAGAGGATGGGCATGAAGAAGTCCCCGTTCTACCGCATCGTCGTCACCGACAGCCGCAACACCCGCGACGGCCGCTTCATCGAGGAGATCGGCTACTACAACCCCGTGTCCGATCCCGTCGAGCTCAAGGTGGACGCCGAGCGCGCCAAGTACTGGCTCAGCGTCGGCGCTCAGCCGACCGACACCACCCGCGCTCTGCTGAACAAGGCCATGCCCAAGGCGGAGGCGTAAGGCGCAATGGAAGAGCTGGTCAGCTACATCGCCAAGACGCTCGTGACCATGCCCGACCAGGTCGAAGTCAAGCGCGTGGAGACGGATCAGGCCGTCACCATCGAGCTGCACGTCGCTCCGGACGATATGGGCAAGGTCATCGGCAAACAGGGGCGCATCGCCAAATCGATCCGCACCCTCGTCAAGGCCGCCACGATCAAGGACGATAAGCCCACCTTCGTGGAGATCCTCTAAGCAGGACGCAATGGGCGCTCCCCCTGCGGGGAGCGCCTTTTTGGAACCGCTCCCACCCCAACAGCGAAAGGAAGGCGCTGCCCCATGCCGGAAGGCTATCTTGTCATCGGTGAGATCACCAAGCCCCAGGGCGTGCAGGGGGAGCTCAAGGCCCGCCCCATCACCTGCGATCCCGAGCGTTTCCGCGGCCTGGAGGCGGTCTACCTCCTGGAGAAGGGGCAGTACGTCCGCCGCGGCGTGCGCGTGCGCTCCGTCTCCGACGAGGCCGTCTTCTTCCGCATGGACGGCGTCGAGACCCGCGAGGACGCCGAGAAGATGCGCGGCGCCGCCCTCTACATCGACCGCGAACACGCCGTCCGGCTCGGCGAGGACGAGAACTTCCTCGTGGACCTCATCGGCTGCGAGGCCCTCGACGAGAACGGCACGGTCTACGGAGAGATCAAGGACGTGCTCCAGCCCGGGGGCAACGACGTGTACGTCATCGCCGGCCGCCGCGGCGAGATCCTCGTGCCCGCGCTCAAGAGCGTCGTCACGCGCGTCGACGTCGAGAACAAGAAGATGCACCTCGATTCCCGCCGCCTCCGCGAAGTCGCTGTCTTTCCCGACAGCGAAGAGGTGCGGTAAAGGGACAGGCATGGGGACGCTGTCCCCTGGACCCTCGCTTAAGGGTTATGGGCCCTTAAGAATCCCTTTATAGGGGAATTCCTTGTGAAAGACATGGCGTCCTTTGGCAGAGTATGCCTAAACGTGATCCGCCTGGTTTGAAGTTGGAGCAAGAAAACGGTTTTTCCTTATGATAGGTGTCCGGAGGGCCCGCGGCCCTTGGCGCAGCTCCCGGCATTCCCTTGGTGTACTATGATCGCAGCGAAAGGAGGCGCGCAGCGTGCGAGCGCGGATACTGACGACGTTCCCGGGCATGGTGCGCGCGGCCATGTCGGAGAGCATCCTGGCCCGGGCGAACAGCGCGGGGCTGATCGACATCGACGCGGTGGACATCCGCCCCTTCTCGGAGCACAAGCACAAGAATACGGACGATTACCCCTACGGCGGCGGCGCGGGCATGCTCATGCTGGCCCAGCCAGTGGTGGATTGCACCGAATCCACAGACGCCCGCCTGGCGAGGTACGGCGGAAGGCCGCCGCGGCACATCTACATGTCGCCCAGGGGCAGGACGTTCACGCAGAAGATCGCCGAGGAGCTGGCCGGGGAGGACGCCCTCGTACTTCTGTGCGGCCACTACGAGGGCGTGGACGAGCGCGCCCTGGAGATCTGCGGCTACGAGGAGCTTTCGCTGGGCGATTTCGTGCTCACCGGCGGCGAGTACGCGGCCATCTGCGTGTGCGATACGGTGGCGCGGCTCATCCCCGGGGTTCTGGGCGACGAGGCTTCCGCGGAGGAGGAGAGCTTCTCCTCCGGGCTCCTGGAGTACCCCCAATACACCCGGCCCAGGGAATACCGCGGCAGGGAAGTGCCCGAAGTGCTCCTGAACGGTAACCACGCCCTCATCGAGCGCTGGCGGCGCGACCAGGCGCTGCGCGTCACGCTCGAGCGCAGGCCGGAGCTCCTGAAAGACGTGGAGCTCGACAAAAAGGACCGGGCTTTCCTGGAGAAGCTGCGCGCAGAGGGGAAGATTTAACACGCTCGGGCGTTGCGCGCGGGACATGGATGGTGTATAATACTACATTGTGAAATAGGGTGGTCCTCCGTCTGCGCGAGATGCGTCCGGACGCGAACGCCCGAATTGAAAGGTGGATTTTTCCCATGAACGAGATCATCCGCTCCATTGAGGCGCAGCAGCTGCGCAACGACATCCCTGAGTTCCACGTCGGCGACACCGTCCGCGTGCAGGTCAAGGTCGTTGAGGGCACCCGCGAGCGCCTGCAGGCCTTCGAAGGCACCGTCATCGCTCGCCGCAACGGCTCCATCCGCGAGACGTTCACCGTGCGCCGCACTTCCTACGGCGTCGGCGTTGAGCGTACCTTCCCGCTCCACAGCCCGCGCGTGGACAGCATCACCGTCGTCCGCCAGGGCAAGGTGCGCAGGGCCAAGCTCTACTACCTGCGCGATCGCAGCGGCAAGGCCGCCAAGGTCAAGGAGAAGTAAGCAACAGCAAAAAGGCCGCCGTCGGCGGCTTTTTTGTTATTCTTCGGGATTCTTTGCAACCGCTGGGGCAACGGGGCTTGGGCTCTGCGCGGCCTGCGGGCCGCCGCCTGGGGGCGCGACCGCTCGGGACGGCCCTGCGGGCCACCCCTCGCGACCGCGCCCCCAAAGCGAGGGGGC
>CACZOT010000271.1 GCA_902782795.1 uncultured Eubacteriales bacterium
GATGGCATGGCATACTGCGAATACCCGCGCGATTTCATGGCGTACGACATCACGCCCGTGGAGAACCTGTTCCTCATGGAGCACATGCCGCACGCGCCGGGCGACTACGTCCGCGTGTACCTCTACGGGCTCATGCTCTGCCGATACCCGAGCGAGGACGCCTCGGCGGAGACGGTGGCGAAGGCGCTGGGCATCAAACCGGAGGAGGTCGAGGACGCCTTCCGGTACTGGGAGCGCCAGGGCCTGGTGGTGCGCCTGAGCGACCGCCCGCCGCGCTATCAGTATATCAGCCCCCAGCGCGCGCTTCTGTCCGGCGAGGACGAGCAGGACGGCGCCTACCGCTACCGGGATTTCTTCGCCGCGCTGCAAGAGATCTTCGGGGCGGACCGGCTCCTCACCCCGCAGGAGCAGGGCAAGGCAGTGGAATGGGTGGAGACGCTGGGCCTGCCGGAGGAAGTCGTGCTGCGCATGACGCGCGCCCAGGTGGAGAAGCTGCGCGCCGCCAAGCGGAGTTTGCGCTACGTCTTCCGCGATCTGGACAAGACGGCGGAGACCTGGTCCCGCGAGGGCGTGAACACCCTGGAGGCTGCCGAGGAGCGCCTCGCGCGGGAGGGGGCCGCGGCCCAGGCGGCCGAGGCCGTCTGCCGGAGGATGGGCGTGCGCCGCGCCCCGACCTTGGACGAGATCCGCATGGCGGCGACTTGGGTCGAGGAGTGGGGCCTGAGTCAGGAGGAGATCCTCTCCGCCTGCGCCGCCATGACCAGCGCCACGAACCCTTCCTTCGCCTACGTCAACAGCGTGCTTTCCAGCAGGCGGAGCAAGGAACCCTCGGTCTTTCAGGAGGTGCGCGAGATCCTGGCGGACCTGGGCGCCACGGGCATGCCCACCCCCGCGCAGGAGGAGGCCTACAAGGGCCTGCTGGGCCTGGGGTTCGACCACGAGGCCATCCGCTACGCCGCGGGCCAGTGCGCCGCGCGCGACCGCCATACCTTCGAGGACCTGCAGCGCCGCCTGGAGGCCTGGAAGAAGGAGGGCCTGACCACCCGCGCCGCCGCCGAGGAATACGCCCGCAACCGCGAGCCCGCCGAGCGGCTGATGGCGCAGGTCTACGAGCTCCTGGGCAAGACGACCCGCCCCGGCAAGCACGATATCGCGATGGCCATGCGGTTTTTGCAGGAGCTCCCGGCCGAGGTCATCCTTTTCGCGGCGGAGCGCTCGCGCGAATCGCTGCGGCCCATGCAGTATATGGAAAAGATCCTCGAGGAATGGAAGAAGAAGGGCGTGGCCGATCTCGAGGGCGCGCGGGCCGAATCCGCCCAGGGCCGTCCCGCGGCCCCGGCTTCCGCGCAGGGGGCGGCCGCTCGTCCCGCCAAGGTCAACCCCGCGCGCGAATACGAGCAGCGCGCCTACGACGACGAGCAGATGCGCCGCATCGCCATGGATCTGGACGACCTCACCGGAGGAGATGAGCACAAATGACCCGTCAGGAACACATCGACCGGCTCCTCCAGGAGTACGCCCGCCGCCGCGCCGCGGACGAGCGCGACCGCGAGGAGCGCATTGAAAAGACCCGCGCCGAACACCCGGAGATCGCCGCCATCCTGGACGAGAGCCGGGACCTGCTCAGCGAGAGCGCGCGCCGCCTGGCCGAGCGTCCCGGCGGCGGCCGGGAGCTGGCGGCCCTCGTGCGGACGCGCTCCGCGGAGCTGACGGGCCGCCTGAAGGCGGCTGTCGCGGCGGCGGGCCTGCCCGCGGATATCCTCTCCCTGCGGCCCAAATGCCCGCTTTGCAAGGACCTGGGCTACGCGGAGGACACCTTTCCGCGCCGTTTCTGCTCCTGCTTCGAGACGGAGCTGGCCCGCGCCATGAGCGACGAGAGCGCCTCGGAGCAGTCCTTCGCCACCTTCCGCCTGGATGTCTTCCCGGACGAGCCGGCGCGCGAGGGCGGCGTCTCCCAGCGCCGCATGGCCGAAGGCGTGCGCCAGTATCTGTCCGATTGGGCGGAGAAGTTCCCCGACAACCAGCGCCCGAACGTGACGCTGATCGGCAAGAGCGGCCTGGGCAAGACGTTCTTCCTCAACTGCGTGGCCGAGCGCCTGCGCGAGAGGGGCGTCCCGGTCGTGCAGATGACGGCCTTCCGCATGCTGGAGGCCATGCGCCGCCGCCACATGGGTTCGTTCGAGTCCCGCGACGCCTTCGACGAGATGCTCGAGGCCCCGGCGCTCATCCTGGACGATCTGGGCAGCGAGCCCATGCTCAACAACATCACCATCGAATATCTCTTCACCCTGCTCAACGAGCGCATGGCCGCCGGGCGGCATACGCTCGTGGCGACGAACCTCTCCATGGCGGAACTCCAGCAGCACTACAACGAGCGCATCGCCTCGCGCCTGCTGGACCGCCAGCGCGGCGCGGTGATCCTCCTCGAGGGCGCGGACCTGCGCACGCTGTAGGGGGAGGGGAAGAGAGATGCTTCTGCAGGAGGAGGTCTACGCCCGCCTCGAGGAAATGGGCGTGCCCTGTACCCACATTTCCCACGAGGCCGTCCACACCATGGAGGATTGCGCGCCCAACGCCGCCCGCCTCGGAGCGCTCATGCCCAAGAACCTCTTTCTCACCCCGCGCAACGAGAGCGCCTTCGTCCTGTGCGTCGTGCGGCCGGATATCGCCTTTCGCACCGCGGACGTCTCCAAACAGCTCGGCCTATCGCGCCTGAGCTTCGCCTCGCCGGAACGCCTCATGGAGCGCCTGCGCACCCGACCCGGCGCCATCAGCCCGATGGGCCTCCTTTTCGACGAGCGCCGCACGGTGCGCTTCGCCGTGGACGCGGCCCTCTGGGACGAGCCGGTGCTCGCGTTCCATCCCTGCGTTCCCACCGAGACCCTCGCCCTGACCCAGGCCGCGTTCCGCCATTTCCTCGCCGGGCTCAGGGTCGAGGCGGAGACGGTGCGCGTGGGGTAGAGGGGGCCGCGCACCTCCCAGCGCCCTGCCAGGAGGCGCTGCCTCCTGGACCTCAGCCAGGGGCTCCGCCCCTGGACCCCGGCAGAGGGCTCCGCCCTCTGCACTCCCGCCAGGGGGAATGATTCCCCCTGGCCCCCTCAGTTGGGGGAATGGAATAATAAGCAAGGCTCCGGTATCCTTACATAAGGATATCGGAGCCCGTTTCTTTTCGAGAGAACTGCTTTGTTTATGTATTACAGATATCCCCCAATATGGGATCCTTAAGGGACGAAGTCCCTTAAGCAGGGGTGCAGGGGGACAGAGTCCCCTGCCAGGGTCCAGGGGCGGAGCCCCCTGGAACTCCATGCCTCACGCTTACTTGCGGTGCTTACGGCGGATGGACCGCACGACGAGCCAGATGATGAGCACGGCGGGGATGATGACGACGAGCGCGGGGGAGAAGGCCACCACGGCGACGAGCATATCCTGGAGGAAATCGCGGACCCAGGCGATGGAATCCGCGAAACCCTTGGCGATGCGCTCGCCGAGGGTGGGATCGACGACGACGGGCTCGACGTACTCGCGCACCTCGTCCAGGGTGATGGAAACGCTGGAGTAATTGGCGCGGCTGTCCAGACCGGAGAGCTCGCCCTCGATGGCGTCGATCTGGTACTGCACGTCGTACATCTTGTCCTCGAGCAGGAGCAGATCGGAGAGATCGGCTGCGTCGGTGACGAGGTCGGTGAGGCGCTCGTACTCGGCGCGCAGGGTGCTGAGGCGGGTCTGGGTATCGTAGTAGCGGTCGGAGACGTCCTCCGCGCGGTCGGTGGCGGCGGTGACCGCGCCGACGTCCGTCAGGGAGGCGAGGAACGCATCCAGGCCTTCGGAGGGCACGCGCACGGTGGCGCTGAGCGTGCGGCCGAGGCCGCCGTCGGCGAAGGTGGAGCCGCTTACCGAGCGGTACTCGAACCAGGCCGAGGAGCCGTTCACGAGCGCTTCCAGGCGCTCCACGGCGCTTTCGAACTCGGTGGACTGCACGGTGCGCGAGGCGCTGCGCAGGATGACGGGCTTGCGCATGGCGGTCGCGGAATCGGAGACGGCGCTGGGATCGACGGGCCCGTCGCTCTCCAGGATGGTCTTGCGCGCGGAGGCCGTGGCGTTGGCGCCGCCGCCAGCGTCCATGGAGGTGGCGGCCATGGCCAGGGGCGTCTCAAACTCCAAATCGTAATCGTCGTAGGAGGCGGAGCCGGCCATATAGCTGGTATTGCGCGCGCTCTTGTAGGAGGCGGGGCGCTCCATGCCGTTGCGGAAGACGACGGTCGCCCCCACCAGCACGGCTACGGCCGCGGCCACGGAGACGACGGCTTTCGTCCAGCCGAAGCGGCTGCTGGCGCGGCGGCGCTCGCACTCGTCGCGCACGCTGGAACGCCAGGCCTGCGCCGCCTCGGGCGGGATATCCATATCCCGGTCCAGATCGGCCAGCATGGCGCGCATGTCCTCATATTCCTTGAGAAGCTGTCCGCACTCGGGGCACGTGCCGGCATGCCGCTGCATTTCCTCTCGTTCGGAAGCGGAAAGTTCATTGTCCAGGTATGCATCGATCCGGTTGCGGAACCTTCTGCATTCGAGATTCTCGACCACGCGCACCCCTCCCCTCGCTCTTTGTTTTCTCGCCTGTTAGACTTTCTCCCGGCCGAATAGTTCCGGCTGAGATTCGATCAGCTGGCGCAATTTTTCGCGCCCCCGGCTGATGCGGGATTTGATCGTGCCCACGTTGACCGAGAGCACGCTCGAGATCTCCTCGTAGCTGAGACCGTGCAGCTCCCGCAGGACGATCGCCGCGCGCATGTCCTCGGGAAGATCGTTGATGGCGCGGCCCAGCGCGGCCTTCTGTTCGCTGCGCAGGGCGTGCCGTTCGGGCGTGTCCTCCTCGTCTGTGGGGGACCAGCCGCTCTCCAGCAGCGTGTCCAGCGAAGAACTGGCGCGCACCTTGCGGCGGCGCAGCTCGTCCAGGCACGTATTCATGGTGATGCGGTAGACCCACGTCGAAAAGGACGATTGCCCCTTGAAATGATCCAGCGCGCGGTAGACGCGCAGCATGGCGTCCTGCACGCAATCCTGTGCGTCCTCGCGGTTGCCGCACATGCGCAGAGCCACGGCGTACATGCGCCCCTCGTGACGGCGCATCAGCTGCTCGAACGCGTACGCGTCGCCGCGGGCAGCTTCGTGGATCAGCAGGCGGTCTTCGTCTGCCATCTGCATGCGCTCACCTCCGTTTCTAGGGGCCATTATACAGGATGGATGCCGAAACTGTGCGGCGATCGCGTGAACTATGCGCGTATTTTCGTCATCCTCGCGCCATATATTCATCAGACGCGCGCAGGTGGCGCTGGGTTCCTCAAATGATGGGAAAATACGGCAGAAAAAGCCGCCTTTTGAAAAAACAGATCTTCCCGGTCAAATGCTGAAATAAACTCAAATGTTGAGTAAAAGTCAATACTCATATTTTGAGTGTGATAGCGTGGCCGCGAGGTGATGCGCATGGATTACCGCCAGAGGCTGCGCGAAGTGCGTGAGGATCGGGACTTGAGCCAGGCCGAGGTCGCCCGGGTCCTGCACCGCTCCCAGCAGGGGTACAGTCATATCGAAAACGGGCGCGCCGAGCTCAAGATCGACGATCTCAAAACGCTGTGCCGGTTCTATCGTCTTTCCGCAGATTATCTCATCGGTCTTTCGGACGACGAAGCCGCGGCTTTCCGTGAAAACGCTTGACAACGGCCGGGAAACAGGGTATTCTTGGGGTGGCTGTGAAGTTCGGAGGATGGGACCGGGAGAGACCGCATCCGCGGCGCCGAAGGGGCCAAACTCTCAGGCAAAAGGACCGGTTCCGGACGAAACTCTGGAGAGCGCAAAGCACCGAAGAAGCAATCCCCCCTCCGCGGCGCGGCCGGGGGAGAATCTTTCAGGTATCCAACAGAGGCACAGGCGCTGGCATTGCCGCGCCCGTGTCTCTTTATTTTTCGGCAAGGAGTGAGAACCAACCATGGAAGAGAACGCTCGCAAGACCCCTCTTTACGAGACCCACCTGCGCGAAGGCGGCAAGATCGTGCCCTTCGCGGGGTACCTTCTGCCGGTGCAGTACCAGACGGGCGTCATCGCCGAGCACATGGCGGTGCGCACGGCCTGCGGCCTGTTCGACGTCTCCCACATGGGCGAGGTCACCTTTAAGGGCCCGGGCGCGCTCAAGACGCTCAACCACCTGCTCACCAACGATTTCACCAACATGCGCGTGGGGCGCGTGCGCTACAGCGTCATGTGCTACGAGGACGGCGGCTGCGTGGACGACGTGATCGTCTACAAGTTCGGCGAGGAGGACTACTTCGTGGTCGTCAACGCCTCCAACCGCTTCAAGGATGTGGAGCACATGAAGGCCAACCTCCTGCCGGACACCGAGTTCGCGGACATTTCCGATTCCCTCGCCCAGGTGGCCCTGCAGGGTCCCAAGGCGCCGGAGATCCTCTCCAAGCTCCTGCAGGCGGAACAGATCCCCCAGAAGTACTACACCGCCCTGCGCGGCGTGGACATCTGCGGCATGGAGTGCATCGTCTCCCAGACGGGCTACACCGGCGAGAAGGGCTACGAGATCTACACCGCCCCGGAGAACGCCGAAAAGCTCTGGACCGTCCTGCGAGAGGCGGGCAAGGAGTTCGGGCTCATCCCCTGCGGCTTGGGCGCGCGTGATACCCTGCGCCTGGAGGCGGCCATGCCCCTCTACGGCCACGAGATGGACGAGACCATCACCCCCCTCGAGGCGGGTCTGGATTTCGGCGTGAAGCTGGCCAAGGAGGAGTTCATCGGCCGCGACGCGCTCCTCGCCAAGGGGGAGCCGCAGCGCGTGCGCGTGGGCCTGGAGGTCACCGGCCGCGGCATCATCCGCGAGCATCAGGATCTCTACCAGGGCGAAAGCAAGGTCGGCCAGACCACCTCCGGCACCTTCTGCCCGTACCTGGGCAAGGCCGTGGCCATGGCCATGCTGCCGCGCGCCTTCGCCGAGCCCGGCACCCTGGTCGAGGCCGACGTGCGCGGCCGCCGCGTGGAGGCGAAGGTCATCCCCCTGCCGTTCTACAAGAGAGCGTAAAACCAATCATATTGGAGGTATACGATCATGGCGAACATTCCTGCGGAACTCAAGTACACCAAGAGCCACGAGTGGGTGCGCATCGAGGGCGGCGAGGCCGTCGTCGGCCTGACCGATTTCGCCCAGGACGCCCTGGGAGACCTGGTCTTTGTCAACCTGCCCCAGGAGGGCGACGAAGTCACCGCCGGCGAGACCTTCGCGGACGTCGAATCCGTCAAGGCGGTCTCCGACGTGTACAGCCCCGTGTCCGGCACCGTCGTGGCCGTGAACGAGGAGCTGGCCGACCATCCCGAGAAGATCAACGAGGCGCCGTACGAGGCGTGGCTGGTGCGCGTGGGCTCTCTGACCGGCGAGGAGGAGCTCCTGGACGCCGCCGCCTACGAGAAGGTCTGCGCCGAGGAGGGCTGAGGCCATGTCGAGCTACATCCCCTCCACGCGTGAGGACCGGCAGCGCATGCTCGAGGCCATCGGCATGCGCGAGAGCGCGGACCTCTACGCCGGCATCCCCGAGGCGGCGCGCTGCAAGGCGCTGGATCTGCCCGAGGGCCTGAGCGAAATGGAAGTGGAGCGCGCCATGTCCGCCCTGGCGGAGAAGAACGCGCGCTACCGTACGGTGCTGCGCGGCGCGGGCGCATACCGCCACTACATCCCCGCCATCGTCAAGACGGTCACCTCCAAGGAGGCGTTCGTCACCGCGTACACGCCCTACCAGGCGGAGATCTCCCAGGGCGTGCTGCAATCCATCTTTGAGTACCAGACGCAGATCTGCGAGCTGACCGGCATGGACGTTTCCAACGCCTCCGTCTATGACGGCGCGGTCGCCGCCGCCGAGGCGGTCCTGATGTGTCAGGAGCGCAAACGGAGCGGCGTGGTCGTGCCGGAGACGGTCGATCCGCAGGTCCTGACCGTGATCGAGACCTACTGCGAGAGCCGTTCCGTGCCCGTGGTGCGCGTGCCCGCCAAGGACCTCGCCGCCGATCCCGCCGCCATCGCCGCGGCGATCGGCCAGAGCGCCTGCGTGCTGCTCCAGACGCCGAATTTCTTCGGCGCCATCGAGGACGCCCAGGCCGTCGTCGAGGCGGCCCACGCCGCCGGCGCGAAGGTCATCCTCTACGTGAACCCCATCAGCCTGGGCCTGCTCAAGACGCCCGGCGAGCTGGGCGCGGATATCGCCGTGGGCGAAGGGCAGCCGCTGGGCATGCCGCTCTCCTTCGGCGGCCCCTACCTGGGCTTCATGGCCTGCAGGCAGGAGATGATGCGCAAGCTGCCCGGCCGCATCGTCGGCGAGACGGTGGACCGCGAGGGCAGGCGCTGCTTCGTGCTCACCCTGCAGGCGCGCGAGCAGCATATCCGCCGCGAGAAGGCTTCCTCAAACATCTGCTCCAACGAGGCGCTGTGCGCCATGACGGCCTCAGCGTACCTGGCGGCCATGGGCCCCACGGGCCTCAGGCAGGCCGCGGAGCAGAGCGCCGCGCACGCCCACTACTTCGCCGCGGAGCTGAGCAAGATCCCCGGCTTCCAGGTGCTGGGCAGCCGCCCCTTCTTCCATGAGTTCGTGGCGAGCGCGCCCGTCCCGGCCGAAGCGATCAACAAGGCGCTGGCCGCGAAGGGCATCCTCGGAGGCCTGCCCGTGGAGGGCGGCATCCTCTGGTGCTGCACGGAACTGACGACGAAGGCCGACCTCGACGAGGCCCTGGCCATCATCCGGGAGGTGAGCGCGAAGTGAAGCTGATCTTTGAACGCAGCAGGCCCGGCCGCGGCCAGGAGTACCTGCCCAAGTGCGACGTGCCGATGGCGAGCTTCGACGAGAGCCTCCTGCGCGGGGCCGCTCCGCGCCTGCCGGAGATCGCCGAGGTGGACCTCGGGCGCCACTATACCGAACTGGAAAAGCAGACCCACGGCGTGAACGACGGCTTCTATCCGCTGGGCTCCTGCACGATGAAGTACAACCCCCGCGTGGACGAGGCCGCCGCGGCCCTGCCCGGCTTTACGGACATCCATCCCCTGCAGGCGCCGGAGACCGCTCAGGGCTGCCTGGAGGTCCTCTGGAAGGCCGAACAGGCCCTGACCGCCATCACCGGCATGGACGCGATGACCTTCTCGCCCGCCGCCGGCGCCCACGGAGAATACACCGGCCTTCTGCTCATCCGCCGCTACCACCAGGAGCGCGGCGACGCGGCCCGCACGAAGATCATCGTGCCCGATTCCGCGCACGGCACCAACCCCGCCAGCGCCACCATGGCCGGCTTCACGGTCGTGTCCGTGGCCTCCACCAAGGAGGGCTGGGTGGACCTGGACGCCCTGCGCAAGGCTGTCGGCCCGGACACAGCGGGCCTCATGCTCACCAACCCCAACACCCTGGGCCTCTTTGACCCGAACATCCTGGAGATCACCAGGATCGTCCACGAAGCGGGCGGCCTGTGCTATTACGACGGCGCGAACCTGAACGCCGTCATGGGCTGGGCGCGTCCGGCCGATATGGGCTTCGACTGCGTGCATCTCAACCTCCACAAGACCTTCGCCACCCCCCACGGCGGCGGCGGCCCGGGCAGCGGCCCGGTGGGCTGCAAGGCTTTCCTGGCGGATTTCCTGCCCGGAGAGCGCGCCGTGAAGACGGACGAGGGCTTCCGCTGGGAGACGCCCGCCAAGACCATGGGCCGCGTGCGCGCCATGCACGGGAACTTCCTGGTGGTCGTGAAGGCCCTGGCGTACATCCTCGCCCTGGGCAGGGAGGGCATCCCCGAGGCCTCCGCCGGCGCGGTCCTGAACGCCAACTACATGATGCATCTCCTGCGCGGCCATTACGATATGGCCCAGGACGGCGTCTGCATGCACGA
>CACZOT010000272.1 GCA_902782795.1 uncultured Eubacteriales bacterium
CGCTTTCGGGTGTGACGACGTTCCTGTATTTCAACTTCTAGCCGATCGCCGGCGTCTCTTGGAGCCGCCGGCACGCGCGACCGGGGGCTGTGCCCGCCGGTCCGCTGATCGGGAATCACTGCCGATCGCCGGCGTCTCTTGGAGCCGCCGGCACGCGCGACCGTGGGCAGCGCCCGCCGGTCCGCTGATCGGGAAAGCGTTCTGAAACAATCCGCAAGGAGGCCGGAAATGGCAAAGCGTCTTACGCGGGGCGCGCTGATCGCCCTGGTGTGCATCTTCGTCTTTTACGCGCTGGCGGTCTATCTGATCGACCCGTACATGCATTACCACGCGCCGTGGTTTGGCCTCAAGCCGCAGCGCTCGGACGATTCCCGCTACGAAAACTGGGGCGTGGCGCGCTTTTTCGATTACGACGCGCTGATGCTGGGAACCTCGGTCACGCAGGACGCCCGCGCCAGCGAGTTCGCGGCTCTGTTTGACTGCAAGCCCATCCGCATCAAGTTCGCGGGCTCGTATTTCAAGGAGCTGGGCGATTACCTGCGCTACGCCTTCCGCGTGCACGAGGGCATCGGCCAGGTCTTCATGGTGCTGGATCTCACCCACGTCCTCACCGCGCCGGATACCATGGGCCACACGGACAACCCGGATTATCTCTGCGACGGGGACTGGCGCAACGACAGCCAGTACCTGCTCAACAAGGACGTCGCCCCGGAGCTGCTGCGCGCCGTGCTGAACCTCTCGCCCATCGATTTCGATTGGCAGACCTGGAAGGACCCCACCGGGCGGGAGACGCTCCTCAAGGTCTACGGGCCCGGCCGCCCGGAGCAGGCGGAGGAGCAGCCCTTCACCGGGGAGCTGCGCGAGCAGGTCCTGGCCAACTACAACGGCAATATCTTCGATACCGCGCGCGAGCATCCCGAAACGCAGTTCTATTTCGTCATTCCCCCGGGAAATGCCTTCTTCTGGGATTATACGCGCCGCGAGGGCCGCTTCGAGTGCCAGCTCCAGGGCCTGGAGACGGTGCTCGGGGCCGCGCTTTCCCTCCCCAACGCCCGCGTCTTCTACTTCCCGGACGACGAGGGCAAGATCTTCGACCTGGACCGCTATAAGGACCGCGTCCACTTCGATCCCGCCATGATGAGCGAGATCATCTCCGACGTAGCCGCCGGGCGCTTCGAGGTCACGGAGGAGACGGCCGCCGAGCGCGTCGCCCATACCCGCGAGATCTGGGAGGGCTACGATTACGAGGCGCTCTACGCCGAGGAGTGACGCCCGGGGAGGCTACAATTGGGGGCTCTCGGCAGGGGGAATGATTTCCCCTGGACTCCTCACTTGAGGGGGCTCCTTATGGCTCTGGGCATCTAACGGAACAGTTTCGTTGCAAGGACTACATCTCCCAAGAAGGGATTCTTAAGGGTCTTTGGCCCTTGAGCAGGGGTCCAGGGGACGGCGTCCCCTGGCGTACTCCGCAGAAAGGCAGGAACAGAAAATGAGCGGCAGCAGGATGGGCGCGATCATCATGGAAGCGCGCCTGAAAAAGGGCATGACGGAAAAAGCGCTGGCGAAGAAAGTCGGGCTGGCGGAAAGCGTGATCAAGCAGATCGAGGCGGGCACGCGCATCGTCTCGGACGACCAGTCGCAGCGCATCCTCAAGGCGCTGGGCGCGGCGGGCGAGGGCGTGACGCCCATGTCCGCGGAGATCGAGGCGGCCAACGAGGGTCCGGTGCAGCTGCGGCCCAAGCCGAGGCCGTACATCATCGCAGCCGAAACGCCGGAGAAGCCCCTCTCAGAGCCGGAGAAGCAGGCCGTGGTCGAGGGTGCGAACAGCTGGCTGGACGCCCTGGGCGGGGTGCTCAAGCGCGTGCCGATCCTCGGGGAGGACGGCGTGGTGATCGACCACCGCACGGAGCCCGTCGTCAGCGGCAAGATCGAGGGCGGCCATCCCGACAAGGTGACGTTCTTCCGCGTGCCGGACGGCAAGCTCAGCGGTTTCGGCATCCGGGCGGGAGACCTTCTGCTCACCGTGCCGCAGCCGACGCCGATCGACGACGCGATCATGATCGTGCGCCGGGGCGAGCTCCGGCAGGCGCGCAAGGTGAAAAAGCTCCCCGGCGGCATGGTGATGCTCCAGACGTTCGACCGCGAATTCGCCGCGGAGACGGTCTCCATCAAGGAGGTGCTCTTCGCCGGGCGCTGCGTGCGGCTGGAGAGGATGCTGTAAAGGGCCAAAACCCGAACATCCCGGCGGGGATGTTCGGGTTTTTTGCGCGAAGAAGGGCGAACGAAGGCGGCAAAAGGCGAAAAGACGAATTTTTCCGCGCGAATGTTCGCCGTTTTTACACGAAAATGCTTTAACCGGAGCGGCCGGTTCGCTATGATATATCCATTCCGGGAGGCATGTCAAACCCGGGCAATATCAGGAGGGAATTACGGTATGAAGAAACTGGTCAGCATCGCTCTCGCCCTCGTCATGATGCTGTGCATGGTCGTCGTCGCGTCCGCGGACGACGCCC
This sequence comes from uncultured Eubacteriales bacterium, assembly GCA_902782795.1. Classification (GTDB taxonomy): domain Bacteria; phylum Bacillota; class Clostridia; order Christensenellales; family Aristaeellaceae; genus UBA1224. The sequence continues at coordinate 2,514 of CACZOT010000272.1, forward strand.
CCACCATGGACACCATCAAGGTTGGCTTTATGTTCCTGCACGATGAGAATTCCACCTACGACCTCAACTTCATCAACGCCGCCAAGGAAGCCGCCGCGAATCTCGGCCTCTCCGAGGATCAGATCATCCTGAAGACCATCGTCAACGAGGATCAGAACTGCTACGAGACCGCCGCCGACCTCGCGGACATGGGCTGCGATATCGTCTTCGGCGACAGCTTCGGCCATGAGTCCTACATGATCCAGGCCGCCACGGAGTATCCGAACGTTCAGTTCTGCCATGCCACCGGCACCCAGGCCCACACCGCCGGCCTCGACAACTTCCACAACGCCTTCGCTTCCATCTATGAAGGCCGCTACCTCGGCGGTATCGCCGCGGGCATGAAGCTCAACGAGATGATCGCGAACGGCCAGATCACCGAAGACCAGGCCAAGATCGGCTACATCGGCGCTTACACCTACGCCGAGGTTATCTCCGGCTACACCTCCTTCTTCCTCGGCGCCCGCTCCGTCTGCCCCAGCGCCACGATGGAAGTGACCTTCACCAACTCCTGGTATGACCCGACCCTCGAGAAGGAGGGCGCCATCAAGCTGATCAACAACGGCTGCGTCCTGATCTCCG